>PKTG01000140.1 GCA_002869225.1 Candidatus Muiribacterium halophilum
CAATATAAAATAAAGTTAGTTATTATTTTGAAAGATATAGTTAAATATTGTAATATTCCCTTATTGAAAACATTAATAAAAAGTTGATAATGAAATAATCGGAGAATTTATGACCAATCTCACTGAAGGAATACTGGAATTTTCACAACTTCTTTATTGTATTTCTTCAGATAACGATATAGATGACATAAGAAATGAAGTACTTCAATATTTCAACAGGTTCTTTCCATATGTAGAATCACTCTTTTTCCTTTTCGAACATGAACAAATATTTTACTCCGAAACCATTGGAAGAGAGTTGACTTTTACTGATAAACAGGAACTTTCAATTATTATTAAGAGTTTTTTTCAAACATATGCGGAAAAAGATGAAGATGAAAATATAATCTCAGAAAAAGCACGTTCTACATTTTTTGTACCGCTTACTGATAAAAAAAACACTTATGGTATCTGTGGGCTGTATCTATCAGAGAAGATCACTGAAGAGGACAAAGATGAACTTAACAGGATAATACTTGATATTGGCGACGCATTATTTAACGCTATAATATCCGGAAGAGATAGACAGGAACTTACAGAGATCAAAGAGGAATATCAGAGAGAAATAAAGACAGCTGAAAAAATACATAAAAAGATAATCCCACCTAGTGAGATGAAATTCCCTGGTCTTGAGATAAAAGCCTTTTATAAACCTTTTAAAATTGTAGGTGGAGATTATTACAACTGTCTTCCAGTAGGCGAGAACAAGTATCTTGTAGTAATGGCTGATGCTGCCGGCAAAGGTATGTCCGGAGCTATGATAACCAATATGTTTCACATTATATTGAGATATTTTGTTATGACAGAGAAAGCTTTTGATCTATATAAATGCCTTGAAAATATAAATAGGTTTATGTCTGATAGCATAGATTCTTTTCATTTTATAGCCACTCTTTTTTTACTTGTAGACCTTAATGAAAATAAGATAGATATATGTAACTGCGGTAGTTATTCTCCAATATTCTTTTCAGAAAACTGCTTTTCTCTTATTGAAGAAGGGAATCCTCCAATGGGAATAGATCTTATAGAATCCTTTGAAATAGGTCATTTTCCTATTACAGAAGGACTGAAATTCTGTCTTTTTACAGACGGAGTTGCAGATGAGCCATCCGAGTTCACTCGTATTGCTAGTCTGATAAACGATTTCAAGCTTCTCTCAATTGACAATATTGTCAATATGGTTTATTCTAAAATCAACAACAAATACTGTCTTGATGATATAACTATCGTTTGCGGAGGAATATGCTCGGGCCAAGAATAAAATATCTGTTTGATATTATTCATAAGATATATAGCTATGAATCATATGATGAACTTATAAATGCCGTTGTAGAGCAGACTTCTCAAATACTTGAAGCTAAAAGAGTATCTCTGATGTTATATGATAATTCAGATAAAATGCTTAGGATCGTTGCCAGCAAAGGCGTGTCAAAGATGATATCAAAAAAAGCTGAGGTGAAACTGGGCGAGGATATTGCAGGTAGAGCATTAAAAGAAAAAAAAGTATATTTTGTTGAAGATATAAATACAATAAAAAAGAAACTTAAAATATCAAAAAAAAGAAGTATTAAATCAGGTTTTTTCATTGTTATTCCATTGTATTTAGGTGAAAATCTTATTGGTACACTTAACGTGACCGACCTTAAGGAACCTGGTAAGATATCAAAAAGAGATAAGGAAATAATTATTTCCATATCCTCTCATATAGCTCTGGCTATTGAAAGAACAAAACTTCTCGAGTTCCAAAAAGTCAAGATGCAACAGGCAGTTACATTGTTCGAAATTAGTAAGACATTAAACTCTTTTATAGAAATAGAGGATACTTTAGAATCTTTTATAGATATTCTGGCAACGCTTCTTGGAATATCAGAGATAGCTATTTATATTTATCAGGATAATCTTAGAAGATTTAAATTAAAGAAATCCTTTAATCTATCTGATTCGATGTTGGAAAAAATAACTAATTACTTTCAGAAAAACAGGGATTATTTTCATGAGATGGATAAATCCTATGATAATTTCATTATCAGCAGAAAACCATTTTATGTTTTACCACTTAGACATGAGACCAAGATCATAGGCCAACTAGTAATACTTAAGAAAAAATCAAACACCAATGAATTTGATCATGACATAAGATTCTTAAGTATACTTGCATCACAACTTGCTGTAATACTAGGAAAAGAAATCCTTCTGGAAAAGATACGTGGAGAAAAAGAAAAATTCAGAGTGCTCAATCATCTAGGGAAAGAACTTTCATCATGTTTTGAAATGAAAAAAATCGCTCAGCTATTAAGAGATGATTTACATTTTATGTTTAATTATGAGACTTCTGTACTTCTTATTTTCAAAGAGAATCTTGCAGGAGCAAACATGTTCTTTGATATTCTTGATGAAAATGGAAATATGATTGCAGCAAATGCTTACGAAGAAGTAGTAAACTTCCTAAGGATCAATATGAAAAGAGTTGATGAAAGTAAAATCAATCTTATTGGACTTGATCCAATCTCTATAACCAAGGATCAAGATAGAAAACCAATTAAATCAAGTCTGATAATGCCACTTATTGAAAAGGATGAACTTCTCGGAGTTTTTTATATGGCATCTTCCAGACAGGACGATATTACACTCGAGGAAGATCTAGAACTCTTCTCAATAATCGGAAACTATCTATCGGTCACAATAAAAAAAGCTATGCTTTTCAAAGAAAACGAAAGACTGGCATTTACCGATCCTATGACTGACACTTTTAACTATAGATTCTTTAAAAAACGATTTCTTGAAGAATTCATCAGAGCAAAACGATATGATACTCCTATAACTTTGATGATATTAGATATAGATTACTTTAAATATTTTAATGATAATTTTGGACATCAGCAGGGAGATATGGTATTAAGAGAAGTTGCACAGATTTTAAAAAACTCTGTGAGAACAATAGATATTGTAGCCAGATATGGTGGTGAAGAGTTTGTTGCTGTCTTTCCTGAGACAGATATAGCTGATGCTGTTCAGGTTGCAAACAGAATAAGAACATCTATTCAGGATAAGGTATTTACAAACATTACGATGAGCGATAAAAAATTGCATATTACCGTTAGTATTGGTCTCTCATCACTTAATAAAGATATAAAGAACATATCAGATTTTATTGATTTTTCTGATGCTTGTCTATATAGAGCAAAAAATAACGGAAGAAACAGGGTGTGCTTTTATGACGGAGAAAAATACAGAGAAGAAAAAGATACTGATTCTTGATGATAAAAAAGAGACAACTGACTTTATAGAATTACTTTTAGAGATGGAGCAGTTTGAAGTCAGATCTCTTAATAATCCAATTGAATTGGTACCTATTTTAAAAAAAGAACAGTTTGATCTATTGCTTCTGGATATAATGATGCCCGGATTAGATGGATGGCAGGTCACAAGACTTATAAAAAGCGAGAAGGAACATAAAAAGATGCCTATTATAATTCTGTCCTGTCTGACTGATAAAAAGAGCAAATTTATAGCAAAAAAGTTTGGTGTTGATGATTTTGTTGAAAAACCATTCTCGCCAGAGGTCCTTGTTTCAAAGATAAAAAAATTACTTGGGATGTAAAATTGGCTGGAAAAGATATTAAAAATTTAGAATCTGAACTTAGAGAGTTAAAGGATAAATGTCGTATCCTTGAAAAAGATAATAATATTCTACAAAAAGATTATTACAATCTTATAGTAGTTAATGAATTTTCAAAACTTGATAGGTATGTTGATAATATAGATGACCTTCTTGAGAACTTATTTAAGACTTTGGAAGAAATAGTTGATGTAGATATCATATCTTTATCTCTTTTAGGCAATAAGACCACATACAACGCATTGTTTAAGTCAGTTGATAAGGATAAACTTAAAAAGTTAGGTCAAAAACATCTTGAGCTACTTAAAGAACATACTGAAGTCGATGGAACATATATTAAAAAAAACTTTACGATAAGTGAAAAAAAATTATCCTGTTCTAAAAAACCGATTTTTTCAAATATCACTCATAAGATAATGAGACACGGAAAGCTTCTTGGACTTGTCAGTTTTTATTTTTGTGATTCAAGTAATATAAAACAAAAGAACAAAATAATTAAGCTTATAATACCTAGTCTAGGTACTCTTATTGAAAACGGAATATTATTCGATGATCTTAAAGAAAAGAGTATAGAACTTGAATCTAAACTCTCTGCCTTTGAGACTTTATATGAACTTACAAGAGTTCAAAGCTCACCAAAGAAAATCGATGGTATTCTTAGAAAAATAATGAAAGCAGTCGTAGATGAGTTTTATGGTGTTGGTGGTTCGCTTCTTTTTATTGACAACGAGAAAAAAGAATTATACGTAAAGACTTATATCGGACTTGCAAAAGGCGTAGCTAGAAAATTCAAGATGCCACTTGGTAAAGGTATTGTAGGTAAAATTGCGGTAGAAGGAAAAGCACTGCTTATTATAGATAAAAAACATTCAACTGGAAACGAATATATTGAAGGTGCAAATATTATTTATTGGGATTTTCAAAAAGAATATGCAGATATAAGAAAAGATGTAATATCAGCTATATCAGCACCCGTCAAGATTCAGGATGAGATAATAGGAGTCATTTCAATATCATCTGACAAACACGTCTTTAATGCTGAAGACCTAAGACTTCTCGAAGTATTCTCAACCCATATAGCTTATATAGCAAAGAACTCTAATTTATACAATAATCTGGAAAAAAGACTGGATGAACTTGAGATAGTGAATCAACTAATGAAAGAGGTTACGGTAAACACTAACCTGGACGATATAATCAAACTTGTCTTTCGTGTTATATCTACAAGATTCAGCTTTAAACTTTCAGCAATAATGCTAGATAATTTTCCTAATCTAAAGATACATTATTATAGTGATTATAATATTTCTGATAAAAGACTGGATAAAATAGAAAAAGAACTTTTATCCGATATCAAAGACATGCTTCATCAACCACTATATTCCTATAATATAAACAGGACTAATATAGAAAAAGGTAATAAAAGATTTTCATTAGGCAAGGAATTTGATTTTATTACAGTCCCTATCGTGGTTAAAAACAATATACTTGGATTTATTGCAGTAATACATAAAAAGACTTTAGGATTTAAGGAAAAAGTGAGATTTCTTTCAACAATCGCATCAGCGTTTGCTATTGCACTTGAAAATAATCAGATGTATAAACAACTTGCTAGAAAAGTCAATTCACTTTCCACTGTATTCGATGTAACAAGAGATATTGGTGAAAAACTCGATTATAACGCTGCTGCTCACGCTCTTACTTTAAATGCGCTTAAAATACTTGAGGCAAGATTTGTAGTACTAAGGATGTTTGATGAGGAAAAGAGCAAACTGGTAGTTGAGAGAATAGAATCTAAAAACAAGGAATTTACATGTACTGAGGAACTTCTGGATAGTATAGAACTTCCATTCTCAAGAGAAGCTTTTATGAAAAAACAGGCTTCTTTCATTGACAAACTCGTCGAAAAAATAAGAATAAAAAACATAGATTTTCTTATAAAGAACAATGTAAAAGGAATATTCTGTATTCCACTTATTATACGTGGAAAAGCGATTGGTGTCCTTAACTGTTATATTGATAAACATTATTCCCAAAAAGATGATGAACTGGGACTTCTTGAGAATCTTTGTTCTCAGGTTAGTATTGCACTTGAAAACTCAAGATTATTCCAAAATCTGGAAAAGACATATTTTGATACAATAGCAGCGCTTGCAGCATCTATAGATGCGAAGGATCATTATACACATGGTCATAGTGAAAAGGTGATGGAATATTCTGTAGCTATAGCAGAAGAGTTAGAACTTGGCGAGGAACAGATAACTGCAATAAAATTTGCAGGTCTACTTCACGATATTGGTAAAATAGGTGTTGATGATTCAATACTTAAAAAACCTGGTTCACTAACAGATACTGAAAGAGAAGAAATAGAGATGCATCCTGTTTATGGTACAAGAATAGTAGAAAAAGTTGAGTTTTTAAGAAAGATAGGTACTTTGACTTATCATCATCATGAAAGATTTGACGGCACAGGTTATCCTGATGGGCTTAAAGGTGAACAGATCCCGATTGGAGCAAGGATCCTTTCAGTTGCAGATACTTTTGACGCTATGACTTCAAGCAGATCTTACAGGAAGGCTCTTCCATATGAGACTGCTATTCAGGAGATAAAAAGATGTTCTGGTAGTCAGTTTGATCAAAAAATAGTCAAAGCATTTCTTACCGTAGTGGGAAGGAAACTTAGGATAGATAAGATGAAATTACTTAGAGCTGATAAACTTAGTTCAATGCGAAAAAAATAGGAGGAACAATGGCACTCGATAATATCGTAAAGACTTTGATCGAACAATTAAAAGATTCTATACAATGTCAGACTGTTGTAGGTCAGCCTGTCCAAGCTGGTGATACTACAATAATTCCTGTCAGTAAAGTATCATTTGGGTTTGCTGCTGGTGGTGGAGAAAAGAAAAAGCTTCCTGGTTTTGGAGCTGGTACAGGCGGAGGAGCTTCAGTCGAACCTGTTGCATTCATCGTAGTACAAGGAGATCAGGTTAGATTACTACCTGTTAATAAAGGTGGAAAATGGATGGATAAACTTCTTGATCCTGAAAACTATGAAAGATTAAACGAAGTATTCTCCAAAATAATAGGCGAAAAAACAGGAAAAAATAAAAAACATGGAAAAAATTCAGAACATAAGAAAGAGGATTGAAGAATTTGAGCTCGAACATCTGAATCAGGAATTGGCTTTTTTTGCAATAAAGAGTAAAGGTCGTAGAAATCCTGAGGAAGAAAGTGAGATAAGGACATGCTTTCAACGTGACCGTGATAGAATAATACATTCTAACTCTTTCAGAAAATTAAAAGATAAGACACAAGTCTTTATACTTGGTGGGGAGACAAATCCAAGAACCAGATTGACTCATACTCTTGAAGTAGCTCAGATAGCAAGGACAATCGCTCGAGCGCTAAGGCTAAACGAGGATCTAACCGAAGCTATTGCATTAGGACACGACCTTGGTCATGCTCCTTTTGGTCATCTCGGAGAAAAAGTCATAAATAGCGTTGTACCATTTAAATTTCATCATTCTCTTAACTCTTTAAGAATAGTAGATAAACTCGAAAAAGATGGCAGGGGATTAAACCTGACTTTTGAAGTTAGGGATGGTATTTTAAAACACTCAAAGACATATAAAGGAATCGATCATCCACTTCAGGGTGATCCTCAGACTTTAGAAGCTGATGTAGTTAGATTCTCTGATAGCATAGCTTATTTAAACCATGATATATATGATGCGATCAACATGGGCATAGTCAAAGAAAAAGATTTTCCGCAGGATAGTATAAATATGCTTGGCGATAGACACGCATCTCGAATAGATACAATGGTTAAATCGGTCATTGAATATTCTTTTGATAATAAGGTAATTGGTATGTCTGAGGATATACTCCATCACACAAATAATTTGAGAGAATTTATGTTTGAAAACGTATATGGACCTGCAGATAAGACAGGTGGTTCACTTGAAGCAAAGCGAATGCTTGAGTTCATAATTGATTATTATCTTGTTGAGAAAAAAAGATTTTTAAAAGATTTTAATATTGATACTGAGTATGATAATTTTCATCAGATGCTAGCGGATAAGATCTCTTCTTTAACCGATAAACAGGCTATACTGCTTTACGGAACAATTAAGACATCATGAAAAAGATCCTTCAGACTATAATGATAGAGATCAACAACTCCTGTAATCTTAGCTGCATAATGTGTATGATAAAAAATCGACCAAAACCTTTTATGGAATTTAGTCTCTTCAAAAAGATACTTTCAGATTGGCAGGAAAGCGGCAGGTGTTTTGACCTTTTTATGCCTTTTTTTAGAGGAGAGCCTCTTTTACATCCTCAATTTATAGAATTTTTAAGATTATTTTTTGAAAAAAATAAAGATTATACTCTTGCTAAAAGTATTGCTTTTGACACAAACGCCAATCTTCTTGATAAAGATCTTTCGGATATCATATTAACAAGCAGACAATTTTCCACGATCACCTTTTCAATTGATGCTATTAAAGAAAATACATATGAGAACATAAGAAAAGGTGGCAACCTAAATAAAGTCATAAAAAACATTAAAGATTTCATACAATTGAGAAAAGAATATGGATTTAGTTTTCCAAAGATAAGGTTACAATTTATAGTAATGCCCGAAAATATAAATGAAGCAAAAGAGTTTCTAAATTTCTGGAAATCCTACTTTAAAGAAATAAATATTATACTGGATATAATCTTTGAATACGATACAAGTGAAAATAGCAACGATTGTATATTTTTCAGACCATGTATGAGCTATGACAAAGAAAAACAATCAAATGATAAAAGATTATACGAACAACTATACTTAGACATAAAAGGAAACAGACCACTATTTAAGGATTTGCCTGATATATGTTCCGGACCTTTTTCTCACATTGTTATAACATCTGACGGCCTTGTGCTTCCATGTTGTGTAGATAATCAGGATAGACTTACTATTGGAGATGTTAAAGAACAGAAATTAGTTAAAATAATGAATGGTAGTTCTTTAAAGAAGCTTCTCAGGTTGCATTTATCAATGAATAAATCTAAAATAGATGTATGTAGAGATTGTCCGGGACAGTTTTTTCCTGTGATCGATGAAAGTATTTTAAAGGAATTGATTGATAAATATGAAAATTAGATCTTTATTTATTATAACTTTGATTTTACTAACTATTTTTTCTTATGCATCAGATAAAATAGATTACACAATAAAATTTATTGATGTACCTAATAATCTCACTTTAAAGATATATGATTCCAATCAGAAACTTATGAATGTGTTTGAAAAACTACCAAATAATCTTGCTCTATCTTATAAAGAAGGGGTATACAACTGTCATATCCTAAAAAATGCTATCGAGATATACAACTTTATTTTAAAAAAGAATACAGAGATCAAAAACACAAATATTCCAGACCTGAAATATATTCAGAAAACACCAGGAGATAGATTTTATCATTTAAATGGTATGTATTTTAATCTTAAGATAAAAGAATCCAAAATACCTGGTCCTATTCTTTATATGGAATCACCACAATTAGATGTATTTGATAAAGATCAACGTATGCATATTCAGCCACTTACCGATGTTTCTAAGGAGTTTAACCAAATATACGAAGGATTTTCAAAGATCAGGATAAGGATCAAATGGGATAGTGCAACTGATAAAGAAATATATATTTTACATACATTAGATTCCAAGACTCCAAAACTAGAAAAGATGAAATACAAAGAAGATTATTATCAATATTTTACAATCATGCCATTTATAAATCCGGAAGCTGATTATGATAATTGGTATCAGATAATATGCGGGCAGAAAATGTCTCCAAAATATCCTATATTGAACTATATGACTGGAGATTATGACATAGCTAAGGATATCGATTCTTATCAGAATGCTCCTCTTTATAAATTTACTTTAAATTTTTACATGCTACCTATAAACAAATGGGATAAGATATTTATAAAACACAATCTAAATAAAACCCCTGAATTCTTTAAGGGATATGATCGTCAGTTAATGGATTTAGTTGATAAGAGAAGAATGAAATTTAATTTCGAGATATTCTCCAGAAAAGGTCAAAAATTCTTTGAGATATGGGCAGAGGATATAGAGACAGGCGAGCTTAAAAAGCTTTATTCAAACTCTGTATATCTCGATAAGAACACTTTATTTGAATATGATTATGATAATAAACCCGAAAAAAACGTGATGGAAAAAATATTTCCTTATTTCTTAATAATACTGATATTATTATTTATATATCCATATATCAGAAAATATTTCATATTATTTTTAAACAGATTATCCGAAAAGACCTTTAAATCTATTTTAGCTGAGTCCTTAGAAGGCAAAGAAAAAGTTATAATATCTAAATATGATGATAGAATTTGGGATTGGTTAAAACTATCTATACCGAATCTTCTTGTTATTGAAAAAGACTCAAATAAAAGTCTGAAAGATATAGAAAAAATAAGCAACGAAGTTTTTTTTCAAGAAAATATACTTGTGCATCTAAACATACTAAAAAAAGAGGATTTTGAAACCCTATTAAAAATATCGGATAAAGATTCTGTTCGTTTCTATGTTTTATGTGATATTATTAAAGATAATATAAATGAAGATATAACTTTTGTTTCAAATAAGGAAGATTGCGAAGAGTTTATTATAAACAATAAAGATAATAGACTGAAAATATATATAAAGAATGATAAGGTGCTCAGATGGGATAAAGAAACTTCTTGAAAAATTTTTAAATAAAGAGGTAGAGACAAAATATATTACCTCATCTCACAAATATACACTAGATATATGTGATGATAATATAGAATATATTTCTTCTTCCTCAAAACAGAATATAAAAACGGATATAGTTGATAATAGTATTGTTATAAAAGAAAAGAATGAGGATTGGATAATAGTAATAATTCCTGTAAATATAAAAAGACAGGAAAATGATCTTATTTCTGTAAATCTAAAAACTGATAAGGAAATAAAAGTCTCGACCTTTATAAAAGACGAGAACAATAAAGAATTCTGGGGAGATATAAAGACCATATCTTCAGAAAGAAAGATAACCGTTCCGATCGAAAAGATGAGTTCACCTGAATGGGAAGATTCAAAACACACTCCCGGCAATATGATTCAGAGCATATGTATATATATATCAGGCAAGGATATATATGAAGTTTTAATAAACAATATCAGTATACATACGGGTAGAGATAAATCACAGGAAATTCATGGAAAAAATAATATATTCGGTCTAAGAAATGGTACTTTTCTATTTGAAAACAAAGAAGAATATGATATTGAGTTCTCCACTTCAGACAATATAAGATTAAACTTCCAGGCTAAAGAAAAAATATCAAATAATAAAAGACTAAGACTTCGATTTGATCTTTTTGATAATAAATCAATTCAATTAGAGGATATCTTAGGTCTATATTTTCTTATTAGATCAAGTTCCGGTATCGCTATAGACCTTTATACTGAAAACGATAAACAGATAAAGACTTTTTTCAACGAATCATCCACAGATATTAAAAATATTCTCCTATATAAAGAGGATCTTGTTCTTTTTGAAAAAGATACAAGAATAAGTTCGATAGTGTTTGAGTTTTCTGCAAAAAAAGGCGAAATAAACATCTATGATTCTCACCTTGTATATGCTAAGAATAATATAAAAACAGAAGACATACTATCCAATCAGGAAGATTTCATAATAACCGGTGATGAGTTTGTACTATCTACAGACAATGGATATTTTTCGCTTAGAGATGGTGATAAAGGTGAGTTTTCCTATGATAAAGATGATAATATATCATTCAGGATAAACAAACCTTCTAACCATAAAGACCCTTATACTCTTTTCAAATTTACACTTTTTGAGAACAGAAAGATAAAATTATCAGACTGGGACGGAATATTAATAACATTTGAAGGAAAAAAAGAGTTTAGATTCAGAATAATCGCAACGGATATAAAAGGAAACGAATATTGGTCAAATCATGTCTATGTAAATGGAAGTTCCGGTTTCTCCGTTTTGAAGTTCAACGATTTCTTTATACCTGATTGGTTGGAAAAAAACAGTCAACAGGCTGACGAAGCAATAGCCTTTAGTATTTTATTTGAAGGATCAGGAGACTTTTCTCTGAAAATAGATTCTTTTGACCTGTTTGTTGGTGGAGAAAAAAAGGACAGAATATTTGATATATCATCAACAAAAGACCATACTTTATATCCATTTGTTGATCTTGGAAGTCATGATATATCAGATGAAAATGTACATATAGCAACTGAAAACGCTAATATAAAAGTTGACACAAAAGATAAAGTCGTTCTTGAATATATTCCAAAGAATTCAAGTGAAAAGACCTTCTCGATGGTCGAACTCTTAACTCCAAGGATACTAAATATACCTTCCAAACAAATATCTGGTATTGGATTGTTTATCGAGAAAGAGGGGGATTTTGACTTAAGGGTAATAACTAAAGATGAAAATCAAAACGAATACTGGTCAAACCCTCTTGTATTAAAAGAAAACACATTATCATCATTATATATACCTATTGATGATTTTTACAGACCTCAGTGGATTCAGGAAAAAGGTCCTCGTGGAGACCTTTTAAAAAACCTCGCTTTTAATCTTTCTGGATTAGCGTCCGGAAAAGCTATAATACATAGAATATTGGTATATACAAAAGATTATACACTTTATCTTGATAGTAAAGATATTTGTAATATGGAAACACTTTTTAATCTTAAAAAGACTTCTAACAAGATGATCAAAAATCTTATCTCTTCGGATAATATAATAGTAAATAAGGCTAAACTAGAAGATAATGAATTAAAATTGAAGATACTTCCTGATAAAGAATCATACCTTATAATAAGATATGACCTTCATCTTGCTGGTTATACTGACCTTTCAGACGTAAGTTATATTTCATCATTAATAAATACTAACGTATCATCATTACTAAAGATGGTAATAACTGATACTGAGGATAGACAGATAAGCACACAACATAGAGAACTTATGGAAAATGGTCTTGCAGCTTATGAGTTTAGAAAACAAGACTTCACCGAAGGTGATGTATCTAATTTCAACTTTTCTATGATCAAAAACATTGAGATACACCTTAACAAGATAAATAACGATCAAAGAGGAGAAGCTCATCTTGTATTCTCTTCACCTGTATTCTTTGGAAAGAGTAAAACTACTGAAAATAAATATTTTATTCTACAGGATTTTAATTTCTTCGGCGATAATGTATTCAAAAACTACTGGGTCAGTGCTGGTAAAGAAGCTAACATTGATCTTATTCCAGCACATAGAGAGAAAGATCTCGATTATCCATGCTTGAAAGTACCTTTCTCGATCTTTTCTGAGGATAGCCAGAACAACTGGATCGTAATGAAAAGAAATGATCTACCTATTTCAATGGATATCTCAGAATATGAATATATTACTTTCTTTTTCAAATGTGATACTAAAGGACTTAAAATAAGATTTTCTATAACTGATACAGACGGAAAAATATCCAGCTATACAATGAATAGACTTTCCGAATTTGATAGGTTCATAAAGGTGAATATTCCTATTAGTAAGATCAAGGGTGATGCTGATATAAAAAAAATCAGATCATATGATTTTTATTGCGGTCTTGAATGGAACAAACCACCTGTTAAAGGAAATATGTTTTTTGCTACATATACTCCTATAGTGGATGAGACGACCACACATGTTAAAGAGATAAAGACTGTAAAAGCAAGAGATCCTGAACTTGATAATCTTGAAAACAAGATAGAGACCACAAGAAGAAAAATAATGGTATCAGGCAAATTATACGACCTTGATGAAATCAAAGAACTAATAGATAAAAAAATAGAAAAAGGAAAAGAGACTTTTTCAAAAAAAGATCTTAAGATGCAGGAGATTAGACAGAATAAAAAATGGGGACTTTCAGGGGTTGCTATGTTTATAGAACCAACAAATCTCTGTAACCTTGCATGTATTATGTGTAATCACGGCGACAAATCTTTTGACAGGACTTTAGGTGTGATGAAATTTAAAGATTTTAAAAGAGTCGCTGATGAAATAAGAGAAAGAAAGTTCAATATATGGGAAGTTGCCCCGTTTTGGCTTGGTGAACCTTTTATACATCCTCAGATAACACAGTTTATAGATTATATTTCTGAAATAAGGCGTTTACCGGGTACAATACAACATTTTAATATACACACAAACGGAAATGTACTAACAGACGAACATATCGAATCGGTAGTAAACTCTGAACTTGATTCAATACTATTCTCAATAGATGCTGCAAAAGAAGATACCTACAGAGGAATAAGAGTCAACGGTTCACTTGAGACAGTTATTAACAACATCAAAAAGCTTAAAGAGGCAAGAGATAAAAAAGGTAGAAAAAGTCCTGCTATAATACTTCAGTTCATAGTAATGGATCAGAATGTTGATGAAATAATGGATTTTATAAACCTTGGAAAAAAACTGGGTATAGAAAAAGTAATATATGCTGGAAGAAAAGAGGATAACAAATACGATCTTCCAATGGAAGAAAATCTTCTTTTCCCACAGATAGATTATGATCTTGTATTTATAAAAAGTCTAGAACCTAATGCTCTTACCAAAGATCAGACTCATCGTGAGATAATAACTAACGTCAAAAAAGATATTGTAAGAAGACCATGTGGTTCTTTATGGAGAATGTTCTCAGTCAGTTGGGATGGAAATGCAACCGCCTGCTGTCGTGATGATCAGGTTAATATGTGTGTTGGCAACGTATTAAAAGATGGTGTGGAAAACGTATGGTATGGTGAGGAACTCAAAGAGATACGTCTCGCTCATATCCTTGGAGATTTTGATAAAGTCCCAAAATGTAATGAATGTCTTAACTGGGTCAAATATCCTATTTCTCATGATGAGATCGAAGAATGGCTCGAAAGTGTAGGCGAGGAGAACCTGATAAAGATATACAAAGAAAGGTTTAATAGATTAATTTTTTTAATTCGTTAAAAGATACAATACTTGCATTAGAATTTACTAACTTCTGTAACTGTTCATGTATCATGTGCACACAATCTATGATGAAAGAACCTAAAGGGTTCATGAACAGAAATACCTTCGAGAAAATAATCAAGGATATTATTGAAGAGGATCTGTGTTTTGATAAGCTCACACCTTTTGGACTTGGAGAATCGACCTTACACCCGGAATTCTTCGAGTACATGTCCGAGATATTCTCAATGAACAAAAGCCGAAAATACTTTAGAAGCATAGACCTTCATACTAACGCAATAAATCTATCAGATGAGTTAATAGATCTTTTTATTAAACATTCAGATCAACTCAACACAATCAGTTTTTCAATAGATGCTATAACCGAGGACACTTATCTTAATATAAGAAACAATCGAAATTTCAATCAGATGATTCAAAACATAAGGAAATTCTTCATAAAAAGAGGAAATAAAAGAGTACCAAGAGCTAACCTTCAGTTTATAGTGATGGAAGAAAATAAACATGAAGCAAAAGCTTTTAAAGATTATTGGAGCAGTTTTCTTTCCGAACACAAAATCGATTTTCAAATAAATTATGACTGGAATCCTCCAATGGTGAAGGATACTATATTTTTTAAAAGACTTAATCCTATAAAACACGAAGAGATAAATAAAAGTGAGAGTCTGCATTATAATACTATGGTAGATCTTGGACTTATAAAAACAGAGAAAAACAATGAAATAAAAGAAGAAAGAGCGGTCAAGTCTAACGAGTACAGAGGCGAGCCAAAAAGAAGATATCCATGCAGTGGTCCTTTCAAATATATGATGTTAAATTATTCCGGAGAGTTGACCGTGTGTTGCATCGATACTTTAAGAGAGCTATCTCTTGGAAATATTAACGATAGTTCAATAATAAATCTTTGGAATTCTCCACTAAATCATTCCTATAGACTTGATCATATAAAAGGAGACCTTAGCAGGTTGCCAAGATGTATTAACTGTAATAATCTTGATTCTCCTGATATATCAATAGATGAGCTTGAAAGATATTTAAAACATTTTGGGCATAAAGATCATCTAAAGTGTCTGGAGGAGTTGTAATATGTGGATAGAAGAATTTAAAGATCAGTATTATCTTCTGGAACTTACAGATTTTTGTAATTACAACTGCATAATGTGTTGTCATGATAGACCAGAAGGTCCACATTCTTCAAGACAGGGCTTTATGGATCAGGATCTTTTTAAAAAGATCATAAGTGAACTTCCTAAGACCAAAACGGCTTCAGGACTTAAACTCTTCTGGCTTGGTGAACCTTTTTTGAATCCTACTTTTCAGGAGATGCTCGAAATTGCATGTCAGGAGATCGAAAAAAGAGAGCTAAACTTTTATATCGATCTACATACAAACGCTTATTTTTTGTCAGAAGAAATAACAGAGCTCCTTCTGAAATGGGGTAAATACATTCCTAGAATAACACTTTCTCTTGATGCTGCAACAAACGTTACTTATAAAAAGATCCGTCGTGGTGGTGATCTTACAATAGTACATAAAAATATCGAACATTTTCTTCGTAGAAGGGAAGAGACAAACACTGATCATCCAACTCTTATCTTTCAGTTCATAGTGATGGAAAACAATAAAGAAGAAGCTGGAGCTTTCGTAAAACACTGGCAGGATACTTTAAACAGGATAAAAAAGAAAAAGTTCAATCTATTAAAGACTATTACTGATGTTGCTGGTCATAAACTAGGCAAAAAAATACAGGATAAACTAGATTACAGACCTCCTCTTGATGTCGTATGGATGAAGAGGGTAGATGTATCTCCTGATAAAAGAGAATATGCTGAAAAGATATATATTGAATCTATGGAACGATTTAACCTAAAGTCAGAAGTAAGAGATAATCTTGAGATAATAGTATCTCCTTATAATCTTTGGAATCCACAGGAAGAAGATCAGGTCAGAGAAGAACTGATCAAGGAACAGCCAAAAAGAAGACCGTGTTCAGGACTTTGGAAGACCCCAGCTATCAAATGGGATGGTGAGATGACGGTTTGCTGTTTCGATCCCTCTATGGAGATCTCTATTGGAAATCTTAGAAAAAATACTTTCGATGAATTATGGTTTGGTGAAAAAATAGAGAATATGAGAAAAGCACATCTTAGTGGAGATTTTGATAAAGTATTAACCCATGACGGATATAAAAAATGTTCTAACTGCTCAGGTCTTGATACTCCTTTTATAAGCGATGAAGAACTCAACATTTATAAGAAGGAGATAGGATTTGAAGATTGATCTTACTCTGGAACTTACCAATATTTGCAACTATAAATGCGATATGTGTTTTCTTAGTGAAAAAGATGTTATAAGACCTCAACACATGAGTATTGATATTGTTAAAAAATTTATAAATGAACTCAATGAATCCGGCTATACTATAAACGTACTTAGAATATTCTGGGCTGGGGAACCAACTCTAAACCCTGAATTTTGTAATATTCTCAATTTATTATCAAAAGAGAATAAGATCAACTGTATATCATTTGATACAAACGGATCATTATTAGACGAAAAAATAAGACAATGTATTTTAGAAGCTTCAAAATACAAACCAATCAGAATTATAATCTCTGTTGACTCTTTCGATAAAGAACACTATGAAAAGATAAGGAAGAACGGGAATATAGAAAAAGTCAAAGAAAACATAAAAGAACTAGCCTTGTCAATAGATGACAAAAGTAATATTGAAATAGCACTTCAATTTGTAGTACATCCTTTAAATAAAGATGAACTTGGAGATTTCATCTCGGAATCTAAAATACTATTAGGACAGGATATAAGCATCCTGCTTAATGAAAGTATGGCTCATAAAACAGGGGTTAATATAAGACCGTTAACAGTTCAGGATGAAGAGATGGGTATATCACAGGAAGATGCTAATCTCCTATATATAGACACTTTAAAAAGATTTAATATAATTGATAAAGAATCTAATCTAAAGGTAGAAAGTCAAGGTGGTGGAGGTCTTTTAGGATGAATAAAAAAAGACTACCATGCGGAAATATATTTAGATCCCCAGTAATAAGATGTGATGGTTCTTTAACAGTATGTAATTATGATCTTTGTCTTGATCTTAAACTCGGTGATTTCAAATCACAGTCGCTCAAAGAACTTTGGGATGGAGAAAAGATAAACGATCTTAGAATAGCACATATAAAAGGTAAAGGACTTCCTGAAAAATGTCAGAAGTGTAAACCTGATTTTACTCTTAGCAGAGAAGATACAGTTAAATGGTTAAAACAAAGAGGATATGCACATCTTATATCGCAATTTCTTGCAAGGACTGCAAAAGTAAAACTGCTTCTTGTAAACCCCTTAGTCTCTCCAAAAGCACCGTTTAAGACCTGTGTCACTTTAGGTCTTGGAAGTATAGCCTCATTTGTTCAGAAGGATTTCGAGGTAGAGATATTAAATATGAACTACTCAAGTCTTACTAACTTTGATGTTGCAAAGTATGCAAAGGAAAACGATTTAACTATAGTAGGTGTAACTGCTATGACTTATCAGGTAAAGGGTGGAATAAATCTGATAAGAGTAATAAAAGAAATATACCCTGATTGTATAACTATCTTCGGCGGTGTCTTTGCCACTATGTCTCCTGAGACTATAATGGAAGAAAGTAAAGCTGACTTTGTAATCCGTGGTGAGGGTGAAAAACCATTACTTAATCTTTTAAAAGCTATAGATAAAAGTAAACCTTTCAAGGATATCCCATCACTTGTTTATAGAACAGAGACTGGTTTTGAAGTCAATCCTCTTGAAACACCTCTTCCAGCTGAAGAAATCCCAATAATAGATAGAAAACTTTTACCTACTTTTGGTTTTATCTTTGATGATAGTGTATTTGGAGATTCTCCCGAAAACATGGTCAGCGTTGTTGTTATGTTCTCCCGTGGTTGTCCATCCAATTGTATTTTCTGTGAATCCCCTCATATGTGGGGAAGAAGAGTCAGAATGAAGCCAATGGATATGGTGTTTGATGAGATAAAATATATAATCGCAGAATACGGAATAAAAAACTTTGTTATAGATGATGATTCTTTCACAGCATCCAAAAAGAATGTCCGTGCATTTTGCGAAAGACTTATACTAGAGGATCTAAATATAAAGTGGCGTTGTAATACTAAAGTCTCGATGGTTGATAAAGATATAATGCTTCTTATGAAAAAAGCCGGTTGTGTAAAGGTAACATACGGGGTGGAATCAGGAAACCCACAGGTATTAAAGAACCTAAGAAAATCATTTACAATAGAGCAGGTAAAAAAAGCTTTAAGCTTAAATAAAGAAACAGGACTACCTGGAAGTATGCTAATGATAATAGGTTCTCCTGGAGAGACACCTGAAACTGTTAAAGATAGCCTTTCACTAATAGAGGAACTTGAACCTTCCGGTGGGTTTGATTTTCAGATAATGCAGCCTCACCCCGGTACAGACTTAAGGCGTGAGATAGATACTTTTGGTGGCAAAATTCTGACCGATGACTGGGATGAATACTACTCTGATAATATAACTTATATTCCAGAAGGTTTTGATCAGAAAGAATTTTTATCATGGTGTAAAAAAATCACACGAAGACCTGTGAAAATAGCTGGAATAGACAAAGTTTCATTTTCAAAAGAGGAAGGAAATACAGTGAATATTCCGGTAGATATGTGGGATAATGCTTATTTTGATAGATTAGAAGCTTTTTACTGGAAAGGTGATGATGGTTTTTCAAAAGGATATACGCATACACTAGGTGCTGATTCAGGACATATCAGTTATAATTTCACTTTAAAAAAATTATGCTCTAAACTGAAAATAAGATTTTATGCTTGTTCACAACACATGGAAGAAAAAAGTGAGATAGATGTGTTAATAAACTCTTATAAAGTAGATACAATTCAAATTGATAAAAAAGATGCTTATGGATTTTTATATGAGATAGAGATAGATAAAGAACAGCTGGAAAAAGCAAAAGTTGTCGAAGGTATAAACACACTTACCTTTAAGATTGAGAAAGGTCCGCTTGCAAATGGAATAAGTATTATGTATAAAGCACTTGAAAATCATCTGCCTCAGCAGGAGAGACCGATAACAATTTATTGCAAATAAATTGAGCAAACAAGGAACAGGAAACTTTTCGTGAAGCGTAAAGCGTGAAGCGAAAAATCAGGATTTTGGGGTAAAGCTGGATTTTGGATTTTGGGAAGATCAAAACCGACCCAAACCCCAAATCCCAGATTCCAAATCCCTAAGTCCTTTGGAGGATAATATGAGTGATGAGTTTATTTTAAAAAAACAGGGAGGACCAATACCTGTTCTTATACTTGATCTTATTTCCTATTGTAATTACTCATGCATAATGTGTCCTCAATCTAAAATAAACGAAAACGAGACTTTCCGTGGTGTAATGGATTTTAAATTATATAAAAGTATAATCGACGAACTTTGCACCCCACCTCAAAAAGCAAGAGTCATAATACCATTTTGGAACGGTGAACCAACTCTTTATCCTAAGTTTAAAGAAGCATTAGAATATGCTGCAAAAAAGAAAAAAGAATTTCCGCAGGCATGGGAAGTTTGGTCTTTACATACAAATTTTTCATTGATAGATGAAGACCTTGCAAGGACAATAATCCGTTCGGAACTTTTCGGACCAATTACAGTCTCATTAGATGCAATAAAAACTGATAGCTATTCTAAAATACGTGTTGGTGGAAAAAGAGATGAAGTATATGAAAATATAAAAAGATTTATTAAGATAAGACAGGAACTTGGAAAAGAATTCCCTTCACTTACGATTCAGTTTATTGTACAGGATCAAAATATTGATGAAGTTGAAGAATTCGTAGCCTTTTGGAAAGATGAGTTTTCAAAATACGGTATAGAGCCAAAGATGATCAAGGATGAAGCTGAAGGAATGGAAAAGGACACAATTTATATAAGACGATTAATAGCAAACACTGGAAAAGAACAACCTATGTATGACGATCTTCATAAAAAAGCTCTTATAAAAGTTGGTCTAATTAATGAGATGACTGATGAACAGATAGTTAAACATGCAGAGTATATTGAAGAAGAAGAGAACGTAAATACTGATTTAAAACAAGATAACACTAATAAACCAGAGAAAAAAAGGAGAGAACCTTGTGTTGGTCTATGGCAGCATTTTGGTATAAGATTTGATGGTGAGACATCTGCTTGTTGTATAGACTTTAGATGTGAACAGAGTCTTGGAAACATCAAGGATAAAGGTTTTTTTGCAATCTGGAACTCTAAAAAATTAATGGATTATAGATTCTATCATCTTAAAGGGGATTTCAAGAACATCAAGATATGTTCTACATGTAGAAATCAACCTTTCGGAGCTTTGAACTATGAACTACTAGATTTATGGCTGGAAAGTGTTGGAAAAAAAGACGACTTCGATATTTAGAGAAAACCTTTAAAGAAATAAACTCTGGAGATAATTAAAAAAATTTTTTTCATACCTAATTTATATTGCGGGTCCTGTCGCCTGCGATGTGCAACTCAAAATATCCCTAGTGAAACAGAACCAGAATTTTGATTTCCAATCTGCGGCACCACCCACGATTTTTATTTCTGCAATTAAAAAAATTTTTTAACCCCCAACTCCCCATTCCCAATTCCCAACTAAAAAAGCAGACTTATCGACTATACGGTTTCACGACTTTAAAGCTCTTTCGGAACATCGGAGCATCGAATTATCGTGATTCTTCGTAGCTTATTCTGCTTTTTTTAATTAAACACTTTTCCATAAATATTCGTTATATAGTAAAATAGATTAAATAAATAAGGAGTTTACTATGGAATTGAGTAAAGAGGAAAGGAAAAAACAGAAAGTACTTGAGGTGTTTTTTAATGAAGAAGGTAGAATCGATCAGCTTCCGGTTAAACTATCAAAAAAGAAGATAATCTTTGAAAAGATACTGGAAGATTTTGAAAAAGATAAAAAATATCCTGAAAAAGAAGTCAATGAAATAATCGAAAGATATTTTGATGATTATTGTACGGTAAGAAGATACTTTATAGAATTAGGTATGATGACAAGGAAAGATGGGATATATATTAAAAGCAGTTATTGATTAATTTATTACTATGAGAATATTCTCGGCTTACTCACTTTCTGAGAAAACAAAAGAAGAGCTTTGTAAAATAATATCTGAATTAAAGAAAAATTTTCCTGATCTTCGCTGGGTAAAAAAAAATAATCTCCATCTTACAATCAAATTCTATGGAGATACTACAGATATTAAAACGGCAAAAGAACAAACCCTGCATTTAAACAAAGAACTTGGAAGTTTTTCGTTTAAGATAAATAGACTTTCACATTTTAATGAGAAGATCGTTTTTGCAGATTGTATTTTACCGAATATATCTTATCGAAAAATAAGAGATATTAATAATACCTTCAAACCACATATTACTCTAGCAAGAGTTAAAAAATATACTCCAACAACTCAAATAAGTGGTTTAATCAAAGTTCTAAGTAATATAAACCTTGATATTAATGAACATAATTTAAAAGCTTTTCTTTTTGAAAGTAAACTATCAAATACAGGTCCTATATATAAAAAAATAAGCAAATTATAATTGTTAAGATAAATTAACAAAAAACTTGTATAGTTCAATTTATTTATATATAATAAATCTATGGAAAAAATATTAATATACATTTTAGAAGATCATAAACACATTAGAGAATTGCAAAAAGAACATCTTAATGATGCTGATTATGAAGTAGTTGAATTTGAAGAATCGAATTCTTTCTTTAAAGGTTTAGAAGAAGAGATTCCAGATTTGATAATCCTTGATATAATGCTTCCTGGAATTGATGGTCTAGAGGTTTGTAAAATACTTAGAAACAAAGAAGAATATGAAGATATTCCTATTATTATGGTTTCGGCAAAAACGAGTACCGAAGATAGAATAAAAGGTCTTGATCTTGGAGCTGATGATTATTTAATAAAACCTTTTAATGGAAAAGAACTGGTTGCCAGAGTAAAAACAGTTTTAAGAAGGTTAAAAAGACAGGGTAGAATTCGTAAAAAAGGTTATTCAGATGATCTGATAACAATAGATAGGGAAAATTTTCATATTATTGTTGACGGTGAAAAAATCGAACTAACCAGGAAAGAGTTTGCAATAATCGAACTCTTATCTATAGAACCTTATAAGCTATTCCCACGCGAAAAGATATTAGACACTCTCTGGGGGAATACATATGTTACTGCCAGAACTGTCGATGTTCATATAAGACATCTTAGAGAAAAAATGGGTAAAGCAGCTTTTTACCTCAAAAACATTCGTGGAGCTGGTTATACTTTCTTCCCACCAGGAAAAAAATAAATATAAAATCAAACAAAAAAAGCAAATTTCAATTGCGAATTTTCATTTATATGTGTATTATTTAAAAATCAATAAATTTATTTAAATCTTAATTTTTGGAGGAATACTATGTTAAAGACAGCAAAGCAACTTCTTGAAAATATATCAGGACTTAAAACAAATATGTATAACGGAGATTTTCTTTTAACCTGGGATAAGACAGATGATGAGATAAAAGCAACCATGTATATTGCAAAGATTCTTCAAGAACTTCATAAAAACAATATTTCTACCAGAGTATTTGATCTTGGTCTTGCCATATCCAATTTCAGAGATAACAGTACAAGGACCAGATTTTCATTCGCATCAGCTGCTAATCTTCTTGGGCTAGAAGTGCAGGATCTCGATGAACAGAAGTCACAGATAGCTCATGGAGAAACTGTAAGAGAGACAGCAAACATGATATCATTTTTAAGTGAAGTGATTGGAATAAGAGACGATATGTATCTTGGCGCTGGGCACACCTATCAGGTTGAAGTAGCAGAAGCAGTAGAAGAAGGATTTAGAGAAGGTGTTCTTGCTCAGAGACCTTCAGTAATAAATCTTCAGTGTGATATTGATCATCCTACACAGACAATGGCAGATCTTTGCCATCTTGATACTTACTTTGGTGGAATCGATAATCTAAAAGGTAAGAAAATAGCTATGACATGGGCATATTCTCCTTCTTACGGAAAACCACTTTCTGTTCCACAGGGAATCATCGGACTTATGTCCAGAATGGGAATGAATATTTCTCTTGCTATGCCTGAAGGTTATGATCTAATTCCTGATACAATAGATGTTGCTAAAAACAACTCCAGTAAATCTGGTGGAAGTTTTGAGATCGTAAATTCGATGGAAGAAGCTTTTAAAGATGCTGACATAGTATATCCAAAATCATGGGCTCCTTTTGAAGTCATGAAAACAAGAACAGAACTTCTAAGAAATCAGGATAGTGCAGGGCTTAAAGATCTTGAACAACAATGTCTTGCTAATAATGCAAAATTAAAAAATTGGGAATGCGATGAAAAAAAGATGAGTCTTACTAAAGATGGTAAAGCATTATATATGCATTGCCTTCCTGCTGATATTACTGGAGTAAGCTGCAAAGAGGGTGAAGTCACAAAAGATGTATTTGAAAAATATAGAATTGAGACCTATAAGGAAGCTGGGTACAAACCATTTGTAATTGCTGCTATGATGCTTCTTACAAGATTCCCTAATACACATGAAGTACTTGAGATGGTTGCAAGGACAGCGAATCCAAGAGCAAGACATCAATAAAACCAGGAGTGAACTTAGATAATCCTAGTGAACAGCATTTAAAATGCTTAGTGAGCAAGTCTTGCGACTTTAGTAAGATGTAAATGCTAGTTTTTTCGTAAAGCGTAATGCGTGAAGGGTGATGTTGGAAAGCATTTAATTGGGAGTGGTGAGTTGGGAGTTTCGGCCAAATACCTAAAGCCTGTTTCTCTAACTAGACCAAATGGTGCTTACTAACGAAGTGCTTACTAAAACTTACAGTTTGCTTACCAGGACTTGAGAAGTCCTGCTTACTTTAAATAATTTACAAAGGAAATTAAATATATGCGTCCTGAGTCGAGCAATCTTAGTATATTGATAACCGATATACAAGGTTATACAAATACTTCTGTTAAATATTCAAGACAGGAAATGATCGATCTTATAAGAAGACATAATAGACTTCTTAAACCTGTTATAGAATTTTATGGTGGTAACATAGTAAAGACAATGGGTGATGCCTTTTTATGCACTTTCAAATCAGCAACGGATGCTGTTATGTGCTCAATAGTAATTCAGCTTATTATGCATGAGTATAATTCCAACGAAAAAGAAGAAGAGAAAAAACTTAAAGTCCGAATAGTTGTAAATACTGGTGATGTTACTTTAGAAGAAAACGATATATACGGAGATGCTGTTAACATTGCCGCGAGAATGGAAGGTATTGATTGTTTTCCTGGAGAGACAATTGGTATTAGCGAATCTACTTATCTTTTAATGAACAGAAACGAGATAAAAGCAGAAAGAATAGGTCCAAAAGAACTAAAAGGTTTGCCTGAACCTATTGTAGTATATAAAGTCCCGCTTGATGAGCAAAAACTAGATAAAATACCTTCAAGATTATTTGAACTCGTTGAAAAAGCTGTAAATCTCGAAACCACAGATAATGATACTCTTAAAGAAAACATAGAAAAATCTCTCAAAGGAACTAAAATTCCACATACTGATGCTGAGATCTCGAAAAAGAAAGAACTCAACACAATGGGAAGATATATATCTTCTTTTGGTCTATTTCTAGGTATAGGTTTAGGTTTTTTATTAGATGATATTCTCAGTTTCACCTTAATTGGAATGGGACTTGCATCACTTATAAATTATATTATGAATTTTTCTCTACATAAAAATAACAATACAATAATGGTTGGAATGATGTTTTTAGGTGGAGGTATTTATAATTTTATAGATGACGAACTTGTTGCAGGACTTCTTATTGGTATGGGACTTGGTTTTCTTTTGATGTTTATTCAAAAATATAAAAACATCAAAAAATAAAGTAAGCTGCGATACCAGCTCCAATTGTAATAAGCGAAAATATCATTGACAGAATCTTTTCAGGTTGATCAAGTTTTTTTCTTGAAAGCATAAAGAAACCTATATTTTTCTTAAAATCATTTTTCATAGTCATATATGAAACCACCCAGAAAATTATAGCTACGACAATAGATATTATTATTTTATCTGTTAGCATAAAAACCTCCAGTTTTTATTCTATAAAATCGCGGGATTAGGGGTTTGGTATTTGGGGTTTGGGTCGGACTTAATCTTCCCAAAATCCAGCTTCATTCCAAAATCCTGTTTTTTCCCATTAGTGCAGTAAATAAAAAACATTTAACAGTAGTAAATATGTCAGCGGGTGGCGGCGTAGATTGGAAATCAAAACTCTGGTTCTGTTTCACTAGGGATGTTTTGAGTTGCACATCGCAGCTGACAGGACCCGCTCATAAAAAATATCGCAACACATGTTTTTTATTTACAAACGACACCTCATATATTATAATCCTAATATGAAAAGAAGAATTATTCAATTATTATCTTTTTTTGGAATAAATCCTTTTGTACAGAATTATTTGTCGGGTACTATATATAAAGGGAATTTAAAAAGCATATGCTTACCAGTGCTTAACTGCTGGTCCTGTCCTGGAGCTTGTGGTTCCTGTCCTATTGGAGCGATTCAAAATTATGCAATGTACACTAAATATATCTTTTCATTATATACACTTGGAATAATAGCACTATTTGTTTCAATTCTCGGAAGATTCACCTGTGGATATATATGTCCTTTTGGTTTCTTTCAAGATATTTTAAAATCCATAACAAAAAAGAGAGTTAGACTTAATAGAAGGTTTAAATATACAAAATATATAATACTTTTGATATTTGTTTTTATATTACCTTACTTTTTAAAGGAACCATGGTTTTCTAAAATATGTCCAGCAGGATTTTTTGAAGCAGCATTGCCACTTATTGCAGCTGATCCGACTTATTTAAGTAATATATCTAATTTCTTTTATATAAAAGTAGTCTTATCATCTATATTTGTTGTAGCAGCTGTTTTTATATCAAGACCATTTTGTCAGTATGTTTGCCCAGTAGGAGCATTGATGGAACTTATGAGACCTTTTTCTTTATCCGGACTCAAAGTTGATAAAACTTGTTTGACCTGTAGTAAGTGTCTTGAAGTTTGTCCAATGGATGTTGATATTTATAATAACCCACATGATTGTATTCAATGCGGAAAATGTATAAATGTTTGTCCAAATAATTCGATTAAAATAATATATCCATTTAAAAAGGACAAGGCAGATGTATAAAAATTTTTTTATACTAATCTTACTTCCAATAATTTCCGTTTTAATATTCTCGTTAGTATATTCAATCATTAAAGGAGATTTTTTGTTTATTCCTGTAATTCTATATAAAGGATTATTTGCTTTTGGTCTAATATATATAACGCTAGGAGTCTTTTATAATCTTAGTATTTATAAACTCTCTTTTGGTAAAGAAAAAGGGAAGTCTTTAGAAGGAAATATTGATATTCCAGAGAAACTGCTCGAAAAAGAAGAGGTTTTAAATAGAGTTTATCTTTTCTTTTTCTCAGGAATAATATTTCTTATCTGTTCCTATATATCATTAAAAGGATTTGACGCTTATGTCTCATAAAAAATATAAAATACTCTTTTTTATAGTCGCAATTAGTCTTTTCTTAGGTGGAATTTATCTAAAAGAACCAGATATGTTTAGAAGAGTTGGTTCTTTTGTCTGTACTTCCTGTATAGGTCTTTAGGTATAAGAAGGTTATATATTCTTTTTTTAGTATTGTTTCTTCTATAGGAAAATAATTCTTTATTTTCAAGTGAACATATTTATGAATTTATTATTTGTTTTTCATCTAGTCCACTACTTATAAGATAGTCTTTTGCTTTTTTGAAAAGCGGGAAAGTCTCTCTAGTCTCTCTATTTATCTCATAACAATCTCTGCATATATGAGGTCCAAAGAAAAATATTATTTCCGTTTTTTTTATCTGTTTATTTCTTATTAGATCTAAAAAGGTATTAAATATATTAAGCTCGACTCCTTTTCTTCCAGCATGTAAAAGTGCTTTGACTTTAGAAGAGGAAATAAATACAGGCATACAATCAGCTGTTCTTATAAGTAGAGGATATTTAAGCTCGTTAAAGGAAATAAGACCGTCAGAGTTTGAATACTCAAAAATATCTTTATCAATAATTGTTATCTTTTCAGAGTGTATCTGATCTGTATAATAGAATTTTTCTATTCCAGTCAATTCTTTTAAGGTATCAATATCTTCTATTTTGTTTTTACTAGATAAAAAGACATCATTATCTGTTTCCCAAATATAAAAGTGTTCTGTTTCCTTAAAAGATAATTTCTTCTTAATCATATAATGTAGTCTATAAAAATATGTTAAATTCGTAAAGTAATATAAAAATTTTTAGTAGAAATGATAATCGTGGGTGATACCGGAGAAAGATTCTCAAAATTCTGGTTCTGTTTCATTAGGGACATTTTGAGAACGTCGTAGGGAGCAGGACCCGCAATATAAAAATCTGTAAAAAAATTTTTCAACTAAATTTAAAATAATTTCTTTCAAAAAGATTTTTAACCAATTTGAAAGAAATTACTAACACCTATATAATGAAGTTAACAACCTCAAATAAGGGAGAATAAACCATGAATTTCGAAAACCTTATTCAAAAATTTAATGTTCAAAACATATTACCAAATAGTGAGATTTGGCAACATAGGTTCTTAGGAAATTCTCTTGGAAGATATGTAGCTGGTCTTATTGTTTTTATAGGACTCTTAATGTTCTTAAAGATGTTTAAATCTATTATTGTCACACGATTAAGAAAGATAACTGATAAAACTAAATCTAACCTAGATGATTTTGTAATGGATTTTTTCGAACATAAACTATTTCCAATTCTTTATTTTGGAGCTTTTTATATAGCTGTACTCCAACTTAATCTTAACCCCGGAATCAAAAAACTGGTAAACTCTGCCGGTGTTATTTACCTTGCTTTTCAGGTAACTGGATTCGGGTATAAGATAACTGAATATTTTCTAAAAGAAAAGATTGATTTAAGGTCAAAATATAAGATAAATGATACGACTTCCGCTGGTATTCTGCTTTTTATAAAATTCCTTTTCTGGGGACTTTGTACTACATTTGTTCTAGACAATCTGGGATTTGACATATCTGCTATAATAGCTGGTCTTGGTGTTGGTGGTGTTGCATTAGCACTTGCTTCTCAAAATATTTTAAACGATTTGTTCAACTACTTCGTTATATTCTTTGACAGACCATTTGAGGTTGGTGATTTTATTATTGTAGGTGATTTTGCCGGTACAATAAAAAAGATAGGTATTAAGACAACTAGAATCGCAAGTCTTAGTGGAGAAGAACTTATTTTTGCTAACTCCGACCTAACCAGTTCAAGAGTTAAGAACTATAAGAGAATGCAAATGAGAAGGGTTGTCTTTGAACTTGGAGCAACTTATGATACTCCAGTGGATAAGATGGAAAAGATACCTGGAATAATAAAAGAAATAATAGATGGTATTGAAGAAACAAAGTTTGATAGATGTCATTTTAAGAGTTATGGAGCTTTTTCACTGAACATAGAGACTGTATATTATGTTAATGGAAATGATTATACAAAATACATGGATATACAACAGGATATTAACTTTAAGATAAAGAGAGCGTTTGAGAAGGAAGTAATAGAGTTCGCATTCCCAACTCAAACTTTGTATGTTGAGAAAAATGACTAATAAAGTTGTATACCACGCGGGTCCTGCCAAAAACAGCGGTGAGCAGACTCTATTGAGTCTTAGTGAACAACACTAAAGTGTTTAGTGAGATGTGAATGGTTTAATTCACTAGACCATAAGGTTGCTTACTAGCAAAGTGCTTAAGAGAATTAAAAAAGTTCGCTTACAATTTTTGAACGATAAATTAAAATAAAGGAGATAATTTAATGAAAAAATTTTCTGAATTACCTTATGAAAGACCTGACATTGCTAAACTAAAAGAAAAATCAGATGAGCTTTTAAAAAGGTTCAATGAAGCAGATTCTTTTGAAATGCAGAACGAGATAATGAAAGAGATAAATAAGATGAGAAATCATATCTCAACTGTTTCAACAATCGCTTCTGTAAGACATTCAATTGATACAAGAGATAAAAAGTATGATGAAGAAAATACTTTTTATGATCAAAACAGTCCTCTTTTGCAGGAAATGACCACTGATTATTATAAAGCTCTTAATAATTCTAAATTTAAAGAACAGCTTAAGGAAAAATGGGGAAATCTTATTTTTGATATTGCTCATCTAGAAATAAAGACTTTCTCAAAAGAGATAATGGATGATCTCAAAAAAGAAAACGAGCTTGTCACAAACTATCAGAAGTTAACTTCAGGTGCTAAAATAATGTTTAAAGGTGAAGAAAGAAACCTTTCTGGAATGACGCCTTTCATGCAGGATAAAGATCGAACTGTTCGAAAAGAAGCCTCCAATGCACTCTTTGGATTTTTCACAGAAAATGAAAAAGAATTCGATGATATATATGATCAGCTGGTAAAAGTCAGGACAAGTATCGCAAAAAAACTTGGTTATGATAATTTTGTTCAGCTAGCATATGACAGACTTACAAGATCTGATTACGGACCAAAAGAAGTAGCAAATTATAGAAAACAGATACATGAACAAGTTGTACCTTTTGCTACAGAACTAAGAAAAAGACAGGCTGAAAGAATCGGAGTAGATAAGATGAAGTTCTACGATGAATCTCTTAAATTCAGTTCAGGTAACGCAACACCTAAAGGAGAACCAAAGTTTATAGTCCAGGCAGCAAAGAACATGTATCATGAGATGTCCCAAGAAACAGGTGAGTTTATCGATATGATGCTTGAAAACGAACTTATGGATCTTGAAACAAAAAAAGGAAAAAGACCTGGTTGATACTGCACATTCCTACCTGATTATGGTGTACCTTTTATTTTTTCAAACTTTAATGGTACTTCACATGATGTTGATGTACTTACTCATGAAGCTGGACATGCATTCCAGTCGTATATGAGTAGACATCATGAACTTCCTGAATATCAGTGGCCAACACTTGAAGCTTGTGAGATACATTCAATGAGCATGGAATTCTTTGCATGGCCTTGGATGGAAAGTTTCTTTAAAGAAGATACAGAAAAATATAAATTCTCACACCTTGCTGAATCACTTCTTTTCCTTCCTTACGGTGTAGCTGTTGATGAGTTTCAGCACTTTGTTTATGAAAATCCAGAAGCAACTCCAAAACAGAGAAAAGAAAAATGGTCAGAAATAGAAAAAAAATATCTTCCACATAGAGACTATGATGGAATAGAACATTGTGAAAATGGCGGACTATGGCAGAAACAGCTACATATCTACTGTGTACCTTTCTATTATATAGATTATACACTAGCTCAGGTATGTGCATTCCAGTTCTGGAAAAAATCTCTTGATAACAGAGAAACAGCATGGGAAGATTATTTGAGACTTTGCAAAGCCGGTGGATCCAAATCTTTTGTTGATCTTGTAAAACATGCAAATCTTAAATCTCCATTTGAAGACGGATGTCTTGCTTCTGTTATGGGAGAGATAAGAAAGTGGCTAGATGGGGTGGATGATAAGAAGCTATAACTTATTACGTAATGCGTAAAGCCTAACGGGTAAAGGGTAAATAAACTAAAGGAGGACTTGATTGTCCTCCTTTTTTTTAAACAATTAATAAATAATTTATCCTACTTCTATATTTAATTTTTTCTTCTCGAAAGCTTATTTTTTTTTAAAATGTGTCAAATTTATAAAAATCTTTAGTTATGGTATTATTTAAATAGAAAATATCAAAGGTGAGAAATATATGAAAATAGATACTGAAAAATGTATTGGTTGCGGGGAATGCATAAAAGAATGTTTTATCGGAGCGATTAAATTAAACGATGATAAAGCTATTATTGACAAAAGAAGATGTATCCTCTGTGGACATTGTATTGCAGTATGTCCAATTAATGCTGCATATTCAGATGAATATGACATGAATGAAGTAAAAGAATACTCGGAAAAGGATTTTAATATTGATTCAGAAACTCTTCTTAATTTTATTAAATTTCGTAGATCTATCAGAAGATTTACGGATAAAGAGGTTGAAGAAGAGAAGTTATTAAAAATAATTGAAGCTGGAAGATTCACTCAGACTGCAGGTAATCAGCAAGATGTATTATATATTCTTGTAAGAAAAAAAATTTCAACACTTAGAGATATGACAATTAAAAGTCTAAAGAATCTTGGTGACAAGATACTTTCTGATTCTCAAAATAGTAATCCCATCTTTAAAAAATATGCAAAGATGTGGCTTAAGATGTATGAAGATCATAAAATAGATCCTGTCGCTAATGATAGATTGTTTTTTAATGCTCCTGCTGTTCTTATAGTTGCAGCTGGTATTCAAGTTAATGCTGATCTTGCTTCATCAAATATGGAACTTATGGCAGATTCTCTTGGCCTCGGTTCTATGTTCAGTGGTTTCTTTATAAGAGCTTGTACTGATAACAAGGAAATATATGATTTTCTTAAAGTTCCCGAAGGAAAGATGATCTACACCTGTATGACACTTGGGTATCCAGATGTCAAATATCTTCGAACCGTACCACGTAAAAAACCAAATATATTAAATATGTGAGAGGTAATACTATGTCTGACGTTATTTACCGTGATGGCCACCACTACGATAGAATCAACGAAGATTATAATATGGATATCGAGTTTTATACAGAAGAATGTTTGAATAATGGTCCCAATGTTCTCGAAGTAGCTTGCGGAACCGGCAGATTGACCCTTCCTATAGCTAAAAGCGGTATAAATATTACAGGAATAGATCTTTCTGATGGAATGCTTGAACAAGCTCGAAAAAAAAGTCAGAAAGCCGGTCTTGATATAAATTTTCATAAATGTGATGCAAGAGATTTTGAGTTAAATAAAAAATTTGATTTTATCTTTATTCCTTTTAATTCAATATGTCATATTTACTCAGGAGAAGATATATATAGATTTTTTAATTCAATAAAAAAACATCTTAAAGATGATGGATTATTCCTTATAGACGTGTTTAATCCAGCAATGGAATATTTGACCAGAGATTCAAGAAAAAGATTCCCAGTTTGTGAATACACCGATCCATATTCAGGTGATCATGTAAAAGTTGAGGAAACGAATTTTTATGATAAAGAATCCCAAATAAATAAAGTTAAATGGCATTTTATTTATGAAGATATGACTAAAAATAGAACAGAACCTTTAAATATGAGGATGTATTATCCACAGGAACTTGATAATTATCTTAAATTTAATGGTTTTAAGATCATAAAAAAATATGGAGACTTTGATAAAAGTGAATTTTGTTCACAAGCGCCAAAGCAATTGATATTTTGTAAAAAGCTGTGAATGATGAGATGTGAATGGTGATTAGAAAAATCCGGATTTTGGGATAAAGCTGGATTTTGGATTTTGGGAAGATCAAAACCAACCCAAATCCCAAACACCAAATTCCAAACACCACGATTTTATAATGAGGAGGAAAGGAATGGGCTTTTTTAATTTTATTAAGAAAATAAAAACACATGTCAGTGCTGGCAGAGGTATTCCTGGAAATGGTAATGCTATATCTGAACATAGAAAAGTCGAATCATTTCAAGATATAGAATTAAATGGAAAACTTCATTTTTCTATTTCTAAGGGAAAACCCGCTCTTACTATAAAAGGAGATTCCAATCTTATTCAGTATTTGAAAACTGAAAATAATAATGGTTTTTTAATTGTTTCTATAAAAGAAAATATAAACCCAAGAAGTGTTTTAAAGATAAACATAAGAGTCCCTAAATTGATATCTTTAAAATTAAACGGTTCTTCAAAAGGGAAGATAAAGAACATTGATGAAGAAAAATTTACAATCAATCTAAGTGGTGCAAGTAATATTTCGATGAGTGGAAAAGTTAGAGATTTTGCATTAAATATATCTGGTGCTGGTAATCTAAAAGCAAAAGAATGTGAAATAGAAAGATGTTCGGTTGTTATTTCTGGAGCAGGAAACGCTATTCTCAAAGTAGAAGAAGACCTTAAGGTGAATATTTCAGGGGCAGGGAAATTAAGTTATTTAGGAGATCCACAGGTGGATAAGAAGATATCAGGGTTAGGAACAATTAAGAAATTGTGAAATGTGAGAAGTAAGAAGTGAGAAGTGAACTGTACCCCGAACCCCTGTTTCGTAAAGCGTAATGCGTGATGGGAAATGGGTAGAACAGAGGACAGTAATTAAAAATTAATAATGAAAAATGAAGAATTATTAAAAACAGTGAGCGATGAATGGATAAAAACTGGGATGAAGCTGGATTTTGGATTTTGGGAAGATCTTGAATTCCCCAAACCCCGAACACCAAATTCCAAAACCCAAGTTTTGATAATGGAGTGTTTATGATAAATATTGAAGGAAATTGTGAGATTGGAGATGAAAAAGATATTGTTTATAGAGAAAGAAACCGTTGTGTAGCTCTAGCTGCTAAAATGGCTTTAGAACTAGGTTATAACGTTGGAATTGCTAAACATACAGGAGAGGATAAAGGAGATAACAATTCAGTAGTATATATAGATCTGCCTACCGGTCAAATTTCCTGGCATATTAGAGATTGCGAAAAGAATATTTTTTCTTTTCTTAATAATTATAAAGGCAATTATGATGGTCATAATACAAACGAAAAATATAAAAGAATTGAAGATTTTACAAAAACCAATTAAATATGTTGCGTTGCAGAATTATTTTATTTAATATATAAAGAAAACAGGGGAGAGTATAATATGCCTATTTTAAGAACGGCTACGATACTTGTAATAAATTGCGGAAGTTCATCTTTAAAATATGAGATAATCAAAATGCCTGAACAACAAAGTCTAGGTAAGGGACTTGTTGAAAGAATAGGCACAGAAGGTTCTATTATCACTCAGAAGACAAAAGGGATGAAACATTGTGAAAACTTTGATTGTCCTGATCATAAAGAAGCGATGAAAAAGATGTGTGAACTTCTGATCAATGAAGAATTTGGAATAATATCTGATCTTTCATTGATCAACGCAGTAGGACACAGAGTAGTTCACGGTGGTGAAAAATATTCCGAATCTGTCATTATTGATAAAGATGTTATAAAAGCAATTGAAGAAAATGTTGAACTTGCCCCTCTTCATAATCCTGCAAATCTTATTGGTATAAACGAAGCTAAAGAAATATTTCCAATGTTAAGACAGGTAGCTGTTTTTGATACTTCTTTTCATCAGACCCTGCCTCCTTCAGCATATCTCTATGGACTACCAATAGAACTTTATGAAAAACATAGAATCCGTAGATATGGATTTCATGGTACAAGTCATAGATACGTTTCTAATAAGGCACTTGATATGATGAGAAGATTTAAAGAAAATACAAATGTCATATCATGTCATCTTGGAAATGGTGCTTCGATCACTGCTATAGAACACGGAAAATCTATCGATACTTCAATGGGTTTTACTCCACTAGAAGGTCTTATGATGGGAACCCGTTCTGGAGATATTGATCCTGCAATAATCTTTTATCTATCCGAAAGAGGATTTTCAAATGATGAAATAAATCATATGCTAAATAAAAAGAGTGGTCTTTTAGGATTATCCGGAATCTCAAACGATCTTAGAGATCTTGAAGAAAAAGCTGCTAACGGAAACGAAAAAGCAAAGCAGGCTTTGGATGTATACGCTTATAAAATACGAAAATATATTGGTTCCTACGCTGCAAACCTTGTTAAAGTGGATATACTTGTTTTTACCGGTGGAATTGGAGAAAACGGTATAAAGATGAGAGAAAGAATATGCCACAGACTCGAAAGTATTGGAATTTTTATGGATTACGATAAGAATTCAGAAGTTGGTGCAAACCCTGGAATAATCTCACAACCGTATTCTCCTGTGGCTATACTTGTGATTCCAACCAATGAAGAACTTCAGATAGCGTTAGATACTTATGATTTATACGTATAGTGTTAAAAACTGGGAAGAAGCTGGATTTTGGATTTTGGGAAGATCTTGAAATTCTCAACCCCCGAACACCAAATTCCAAATCCCTCTTTCCTTACTGATTTTTGTTTCTCTTTAAATTTATCCTGTTAATAGTAAGCTCAAGTTCTTTGTCAATATCCAATGAATTAATTGAAACACCAAATCTTTTGGCTACTTTTTCAATATTTATATTATCCACAAGATCTCCCAATAGTTTGAATATATTAATATTCTGATAATCTACTTAAATATCGTCAAAGTTAAACTTTCACTTTAACTTTCAGCAGATTTTATTTTATCCTTCGATATCACTTCAAGATCATCAATACTTACAACTTTCTTTCCTTCAACATTCATAAGAATCTGCTGTTTCCATATTGAGAAAAATAATCCGATTGAAACTCCTATAACCCAGTTTGATAAAATAGCTATCAGCGGATCTTCAGAAAATGAAATCAAATGAAAAGAAATTATAACAACAAAAGTTGCTTTTGATAATTATTTAAAAAGATTATCGGTTGAGTTTTTTGCCATCTTGAATACATACTTGAAAATCTCAGCCCAAAAATAAATATAGATCAATATACCGACAGCACCCATCTCTACTAAAACGGTCATAAACATATTAAAAGCATTATTAAAAATTTTTGAATCATAAGGCACAGCAGAACCAAAAAAGTTTCCAACTCCAACACCATAAAATGGACTTTGAGAAAATTGTCTTATAGCATCCTTCCATATTGCTATTCTTGCAAGTACAGAAGTATCATGAAGTGTTATAACAGATAAAAATCTGCTATTAACTGCTGGAACAAATAATATTGCAACAGAAAAGAGAAAGAGTCCAAGAAAGTACCAATAATTTCTCTTAAATAAAAGATTATAAAATACTACTGACAGAAATAAGGATAGAATGGCTGTTCTTGAGATAGAAGATAAAAAAGATAATACTATTGGAATCATGCCAATATATAACACTGTTTTTTTTCTATAAATTAAATATACAGCTAAAAGGGGTAAAACAATTACCATATAATGTCCAAGGGTATTTGGATTTATAAAAGCTCCATAACCTCTAAAGGTCTTTCCTCTAAATGGAGACATCATAAAAGTGTATATAGTATAAAAAGATCCAGCAAGTGTAGTGAAGTAAATTCCTTTCAACAGCACCCAAATATGCTCTTTATTTCTTATAAGATTGACAGTAAGAAAATATGATGTAGTAAAAATACCATAAGCCATTATTCTTTTTAATTGATTATCTATTGTAGCAGGTCTGATAGTGGTTATAGCCAATATAAAAAACAGCATTATCGGTAATTCTACCGGAGTATGATTTAAGGGTTTCGATCCTAGTAAAAAGTAATGGAACACAAAAAATACACCAGTCACCAAAATCAAAGCATTGGAAAGATATATATTTATGAATCCAATCCTTAATGAAGGATTATAAAGGTTTGCTGATGCAAATATCAATATAAATCCTAATCTTGGATTATAAGAAAGAAGAAGTTAACTTGCAAAAATGATTATCAAAGAAAAAGCTGCTTTATAAGAAACGAATACAAGTAAATAAGACGATATTATCGTAATAAGAAATAATACTATAAAAAAATACAAGTTACGTTTCAGGTGAATCATGCCTTTTTGTTTAGAGCTCCGCGTGTTTTTTATTATTTTTTTTTTTATTTTACACAAAAAAAATCACTTTACAAAATTTGAATATCTAATATAATTAAAGAAAGTATAGAGAATTGAGGAGGTTTCTTATGAAACGAAGTATTTTTTTAACATTAATGATCGCAGTATGTATTATATCCTGGTCTGAAGTACCAGTTCTGGTAATTGATTCAGGTACTGATTTCACACATTCTCTTCTTGCACCCATTGCTAATCCCACTTTATCTGAGCTTAATGGTATAGAAGGATCTGATGATGATTCCAACGGATATGTTGATGATGTTTATGGTTGGAATTTTGCTGAAAATAGTAATATACTTGTTCATCTTGAAAACATTCCAGCTAATTATGCTGACATAGTAAAATTCATGAGACTTATGGGTAAACTTCAGCTTTCTGGAATGGATTCACTTTCACAGGATGAAAAGATGTTTCTTTATACAAATTACCAGAACAAAGAATTTCTTGCATGGGTTCAATATATTGGTGGATTCGCTCATGGAACACATGTTGCTGGTATTATAACAAAAGACAACCCTTATATTAAGATGAAAGCTATTGCCCATATACCTGTTGGAAATACCCCAGCTAAAGAGATAGCTGAAGAAGTCTCAATGGCTGTAAGATATTTCAGAAGCACAAAAAGAGATGCAGAAGCTGCTACTGAACAGGTCACAATGGATCAGCTTATTGATTATTTCAAATCAATGGGTGCACAGTATGCACAGGCAATGGAAAAAGAAGCAGAATATGTTGGACAGGTAAATCCAAGAGTTGTTAACTGTTCATTCGGTACTGAAAACAAAATGCTTTTGGAAAATTTCAAAAAGATGATGGTAGATGAATGGGGATTTGTAGACCCAACAGATGAACAGGTTCAGGAAGTTGTTAATAATTTTGTTAAATATGCATTTCTACCAAGAGATAAAGTCCTTTTCTCAAAAGCTGAAGATGTACTTGTTTGTATAGCAGCAGGAAACTCAAGTGAAGATCTTGATAATATTACAACTTCTCCAAACGATGTTGATATACCAAATAAACTAGTTGTAGCTGCTACTTCACAGGATATGGAACTCGCTTCTTTCTCATGTTATGGAGAAACAAAAGTCGATATAGCTGTACCTGGAGTTAACATATTATCATCTTACCCAGGCGAACAGATGGGAGTTATGTCAGGAACTTCTCAGGCAGCTCCTTATGCTGCAAAGATCGCATCAATGGTAATTGGAGTTAACCCTAATCTTACAGCACTTGAAACCAAGAAAATATTAATTGAAACAGTTGATAAAAAAGACTGGCTTAGAGATAAAGTTATATCTAGTGGTGTTATAAACGTTAAAAGAGCTATGCAGGCTGCAAGATATACAAAAGAAAAAATGACGGTTGATGCTGCAATAGCTAAAGTAAACGAAGAAATAAGTGAAAAACCTGTAAAAAGAAATGCAATCCTTCCTAAGTTTAACGAGCAGGAAAGAGAGATGTATAACTGGTTTGCATTCTAAATCAAACGGATTTGAATTTCAAAAAGACCATCATAACGATGGTCTTTTTTTTATAAAATTTTAATTAAAAAAAGTTTTATACTCCGTTGAACTAATAAAGTAATTTAAGAAGGTTAGAAGCATCAATTGCACAATGCTGACTCACTACTAAACGGCTTAGCTGCATTGAGAACCACTCCGCTGGCGTACCGTAGCAACTCACATTGCTCCAGTATGATTAACCTTCTTACCTCTGTTC
>PKTG01000029.1 GCA_002869225.1 Candidatus Muiribacterium halophilum
ACTAATAAAACTCGAACCTGACAACAAAGAACTTCTAAAAGATAAGATAGATCTTTTAAAAATAATATCACCGTAGATGCACTTTCAGAATTATTTATTCAGTATCCTGGTAATTTAGTATTCTCGTACTTTGGACTTTAAAAACAGAAAGTAGGAAAAAGGGAGTAGAAAGTAGAAAACCATAAAAGCCGATATTTCGACATCCCGACTTCTCGATTCTTCGACTTAAAAGCTTTATCGAAACATCGCTGTATCGAATTGTCGTGCTTCTTCAGCTTTTACTGTAATCTGTTAACTGTTCCCTGTTTCCAGTTATTTGCCTTTCCTATTTCCTATTCTCTATTATCTATTTTCTGCCCTAGTCCACATTACCTTATTACCATACTACCCAAATATCTTTTTCGCTTAAAAAAAAAGCAGCCCGTAGGCTGCTTTTCTTTTTTATTAAAATTTAAAACTTAATGACTTGTTGGGTTTGATCCAGGATTAGTCATCGGATTAGTCATAGCAACTCCCTGAAGAGGAGCGATTATAACTTCTGTATCTGTAGCTTCTTCACTTATAAGATAAGTTTCTCCAGCTTTTTTCCACTCAAGTTCTGTCCAAGGTAGAAAATCCCAGAAAGATTTTTTAGCTTTAAAAAGTTCATACCAAACTTTGTTCTTTTCATACATTATTGTACATCTGGTCTTAAGAGTCTCTTTAGTTGAGAATTCAACTTCAGCTACCTGTTTGAATTCACCGTTGATTTCCATACCATAAACACCTTTAACTTTGAATCCTTCTATATTTCCACCAGCTTCAGCATTCTGCTGCATTGAAGTGGAAAGTTTAAGTTCAACATAGAATTTATGTCTTTTATTCTTTTCTATATATCTTTCTTCAGCTTTCCAGAATTTTGAAAGCAATTCGGTCTTCACTTCTCCGCCTCTTCTGTAATAATAACCAGGTTCAGCATAACCATATCCAGGAAATAGTTCTTCATCTCCTCTTGAAAGATAAGGATGGATCTCTTCAACTACTGGATCAAGAAAATGTCTTGTTTCTTTTGGTAGTTCAGAATAGATTTCATTAAACTTTTCAAGTGGTTTTCTATTTCCATCTTTAAGATTAGTGATGATATAATCACTAAGTTCAAGAACCATATTATCTATCTTGTTTGATAGTTTAAGATATTCATCTTCTGAGATAGCTTCTCTTGACTGAAGCTTATAATACATTTCCTGAAGCTTCCAATTATTTTTAACTATCTTATGAGAATAAACTTCCATATCTGAAATTACTGCAGAAAATGATGATATCGCAAATATAAATAGTGCTGCGATTACTAACATTTTGTTTGTTTTCATACTTTTTACTCCTCCAAAATTTTTTATTGATATAATTATAAAGGTATTTCCCCTTGACTGTCAATGCATTTCTACATGCAAGTATTTTTCAACACTATTTTCCTTGACTAACTCTTTTTTGCTTTGTACTATTTGTTCAGCTGGATATTATATTTTTTTGGGAGGAAATATGATTAGAGTCAAACCATTTAAAGGTGTAAGGCCTGCAAAAGAATACGCTAAGAAAGTTGCTTCTTTTCCGTATGATGTTATTAACTCACAGGAAGCAAAAGAGATCGCTAAAGGGAATGATTATTCATTCCTACATGTTGTTAAACCAGAGATTGACCTTCCTGAAGGTACCAATATATACGATGATAAAGTCTATCAGAAAGGAAGAGAAAATTACGATAGACTTAAAGAACAGAAGGTATTAATAAAAGATGAAGAACCTTCATTTTATATTTATAGAGAAAAGATGGGAAATGTTGAGCAGAAAGGTCTTGTGGTATGTTGCCATATAGATGATTATCTTGAAAACAGGATTAAAAAACACGAACATACAAGAACGGTCAAAGAAGAAGATAGAATAAAACATGTCCAGACAATAGATGCAAATACTGGTCCTGTCTTTCTAACTTATAGAAGAAACAATGAGATTCAGCATATAATTGAATATTTTATGAAAAACAACGCTCCTGAATATGATTTCAAATCAGATGATGGAATCGAACATACATTTTATAAAATATCAGATCAAAGCATAATCGAAAAAATAATAGGGCTTTTCAATTCTATTGATTCTCTTTATGTTGCAGATGGCCATCACAGATCCGCTGCTGCTGCAAAAACTGGTGAAAGAAGAAGAGAAGCAAACGAAAATCACACAGGAAATGAAGAGTATAATTGGTTTTTAACAATAATATTCCCACATGATGAACTTTACATAATGGATTATAACAGAGTCGTAAAAGACCTTAACGGAAATTCAGAAGATCAGTTCATTGAAAAAGTAAAACAGGATTTTTATCTTGAACCTAAAGATTCAAAATATAGCCCGGAAGATCAGAAATCTTTCGGAATGTACCTTGGAGGAAAATGGTATAAACTGACCGCAATTGAAGATAGATACGACAAAGAGGATGTTATCGAATCACTTGATGTTGCTATTTTACAGAAAAACCTACTTACTCCAATACTTGATATTGGCGATCCTAAAACAGATGAAAGAATCGATTTTATTGGTGGAATAAGGGGTCTTGAAGAACTTGAAAGATTAGTTGATTCAGGAAAGTTCAAAGTAGCATTTGCTATGCATGCAACCGCTATTGAACAGCTAATGGATGTTGCAGACATGGATAAGGTAATGCCACCAAAATCAACATGGTTTGAACCAAAACTAAGAAGTGGAATGATCTCACACGATCTTAGCTAATAATAGCTCCACAATCTAAACAGATGCAAAAAAGCAGTCTAAACAAAAAGCAGTCTTCGGACTGCTTTTTGTGTGAATAGTGAGAAGTGAGTGGTGAATGGGTAAAAACGGGGAACAGTTGGGAGTGCGGAGTTGGGAATTGGGAGTTTAGGTTTTAAATTTTTTTTGTAAAGAAAATATAATCGTGGGTGGCGTGTAGGTCAGGGCTCCCAAATTGCTAAAGTTGGTTTGTACTTTCAATTCTGGGAAAGACCGCAGCGACAGGACCCGCAATATAAAAATTGGTATAAAAAATGATTTTGCTTTTGAATTTATTCTTCTTGATTATCTTCTTTTTTTGAGTCTTGCGGTTTAAAAAACTTCGTTAAGACAACTTTTTTGCCATCCTCTTCATAGGACACTTCATCCATCATCTTTTTAGTTATGATCAGCCCTCTTCCTCTAAGTCTAAATATATCTGCATCTTCAAGAAAATCCATAGTAGCATCAGGATCAAAACCTGTTCCTTCATCCATTATAGATATAGTTATTCTATCTTTATAGACCTTACATTCTACATATACATTTTTATTCTTATCTTTTTTATTTCCATGTTCAATAGCATTAGTGCACATCTCGTTAAGACTGTACATAAGATCTGATATTACCCATTCCTGAGCATCCGTATTAGAGAATATCCATTTTGTCATATTGTTGATATCATGCATATATGAAAAATCAGATTTAAGCTCAAATTTTATATTATATTCAAGTCCCGAACTTTTTAATTTTTTGTTTTCTTCCAAAGCTTTTTGAATACCTTCAACAACTACCTTTTCAGTAAAAGGCTTTACAATATAGTCATCAGCACCAACAAGGAAACCTTTTTTCATACTTTCCATCTCACCAAGAGCTGATACCATGATTATTGGAATAGAATTGTAATCTCTCTGCATCTTTAGGATCTTACATATCTGATACCCATCAAGTACAGGAAGCATAATATCAAGGAGTATAAGATCGATAGAGTTCTTTTCATCATACATAGCTTCAAGAGCCTGAAAAGCATCCATTGCACGAATGACTTTAGCACCTTTTTTCTTAAGGTAAAATTCAAGAATATTAAGAATATCTACTTCATCGTCGACAACAAGGATGTTAAGATCTTTAAACAATTTAGCACTCCTGAAAATTTGATTCTAGGAGTTTATTATATCAATCTACCATGTTTTTTTCAAACAGAATATTTTAACACCAGATCTAGGCACTTGCATATTAGAAAAGCTGTTATTTTCGACATTTATGGAATAATCGTAAATTGCTTCATACCAATTTCCGTTATAAGGAAATGGTACATCAACATACTGATCAAAATCCGAAAAATTTGCTATAACAACGATTATATCGCCGTAATTATCCCAACGTTTATACGCTATGACGTTTTTGTCAGAGTACTTGGCGGTTATTTCAATATTATTGTTTTTAAGACAACTGTGATCATTTCTTAGTTCAATCATTTTTTTAGTGTACCAGAACACATCTCTACAATAACCGGAATCTTTTTTAGACCAATCCAGTTTATTAGGGTCTATCGTTCTTGCGGTATCCATAGCAAATTCCTGACCATGATAGATCATAGGAACACCAACAGATGTAAATAATATACCGAGTCCTAATTTTGATTTTCTTACAGCTTTTTCATAAAACATATCAGGATTGGTAAGAGCTTCATATATTACTCTTTCCTCATCGTGAGATTCTGTATAGTTTATGACATCAGCGTTATCAGAAAAACCATCTGCATAATATGAAAGACATGCTGCTGTCCTATCAAGGTCTCCAAAATGATTAGAACTTTCATAAGTTCCTTCTCTAAGATTGGCTTTCATCTGATCATGAAAAGTATCATGCCACTCAGCATCGATCTCTGTCTTATTGACCATAGCCGGATCCTGAGGTAGATGTTCAGCCATCTGGAATATATCATTTTTTGCCTGTCTTGCAGCCCAGGAGATAAAAGACATACCATTATAGCCGTCCCAACCTATACCTCTCGTATAATCGTATCTTATTCCATCGATATGATACTCTCTTATCCAATAGTTGAGAACATCTTTTACAAAAACTTTAGTGAAATCAGACCAAAGGTTAAGATCAGGCATTCCCCAAGGATTTGCATCTCTTGAATACCACGGAGACGAATAATAATCATAGAGTTTATTAAATACATGTTCCTGAGATGTATGATTGAACACCATATCCATTATTATCGCAATGTTATTTTCATGAAGTTCGTTTATAAGTCTTTTAAGATCTTCAGGTGTTCCGTATGCTGTCTCAGGTGCCATAAAATAAGCAGGATTATAACCCCAGGATATATCTCCAGGAAATTCCCATATTGGCATTAGTTCGACTGCATTTATACCAAGACTTTTAAGATAAGGGATCATTCTTCTCATAGATTCAAAGGTACCTTTAGGAGTGAAATCACCAACATGAGTCTCATATATTATCCAATCGTTCTGATTTGGTGCTCTATAAAAAGAATCATTCCATGAGAATTTTTTTTCAGGGACCTCAACAATAGCATTAGGACCATATTCATCCCAAATCACATCTTTCGCATAAGGGTCGCCTACAAGATACTCTCCGTCAATATAAAATTGATATCTATACTCTCCACGAGGAAGCTGCATTTCAATAGTCCAAAGACCATCAGAATCGATTTTCATCATATCAGTATCTTTTTGCCATGAATTGAAATCACCAACTACAGATACACTTCTCTTTCCAGGTGCCCATAGTCTGAAAGTTACATCGTTACCATCCTGAATGACTCCCTGATTATAATCATATGAAAATATATTTATAGAAAATATTGTTATTATTATCAAAAATAAAAGGAATGTTCTTTTAAGCATTCTTTTCCTCCATACTAGCTAATATTTATTAGAATTATAACATATTTTTTTTACTTTCGCTTTAACTTTTTTTATGCTAAAATTTTTCTCATGAACATACAGAACGTTGAAGATTTTAGTTACGAAAACCTTCCAAACAAAAAAAATATAGTACTTGATCTAGGTTGCGGAAAAGGTCTTTTTCTGGTCAGGATGGCTCAGCGTTATCCTGAAGATATTTTTATAGGAATAGATTATTCTCAATCCGTTATAAAAGCTGCTACTCAAAAAGTTAAAAAAGCTAAACTTACAAACGCCATTACTTTAAAAGGGGATTTCCTTAAATTACTCGATTGTTTCCCAGAAGGCTCTTTAAAAAAAGTATACGTGATATGTCCGGATCCATGGTTTAAAAACAAACACAGAAAAAGAAGGACTGTCACATATAAATTTATGGAAAAAGTATATTCTCTATTAAAAAACAATGGTGTCTTTCATTTCACTACGGATTTTGGACCTTATATGCTTACAGTAATTAACGAGCAGTATGGTAATTTTAAAAATCCATATCCTGGAGTTTCATGGATACATACCATCGCAAATCATCCTTTCTCTACCTATATGGATAAATCCCTCGGTTCAGATGGAAGGGTTTATCACATGAGAAGAATTAAATCTTGATACTAGTTATAGACCACGCAGATCCATTTAAATCATTGTTTATATTGCTGGTCCTGTCGCTACGGTCTTTCCCCAGAATCGAGTCTACAAATCAAGTTTAGTGTTGAACCTTTGAATCGAGTCATACAAGTTATAGAAGAGAAAAGATATGTGTAAGATTAGTCAAAAACAAATAGCAGGCATAGCCTAAAGCTATGTCAAGAATTGGTTTTGGGTAAGGTTGCCTTATATTACTCTTCCCAAAGGNAATACTTCGTTATTTTTCATCAACTTACATTCCATGTAGGTTATCTTCAAAATGCCTAGTCTTTGTATATTTTTATTAAAGCTATAATTGCATTACTCGATTAAAAGGTTCAAGGGGAGCCCTGACCTACACGCCACCCACGATTGAAATTTCTGCTATAAAAACCACTTCAAGGATTCTTAAATGTCAAAATGGGAGATTGGAGATTTTGATTGGCTTTCGCCAATATTTTTTTCTTCGAAAAAAATGGCTGGGATGGAAGGATTCGAACCTTCATAAACGGATCCAGAGTCCGCGGCACTGCCATTGTACTACATCCCAGCTTGCGTTTAATAATGTATCATTTTAAATATTCAATGTCAAGCAGTTAAAAAGAATTTTTAAGTAATCGAAATTTTCAATTCGAGTAAGCACTAACTTTGTTAGTTAGTAAGCGAACTTCTTTCTTGTGAATAAATACTTCTCACTAAAGTCTTAAGACTTGTTCACAAAGCTTGCTGATCACTAAGACTCAGAGAGTCTGCTAACTGCTTTTATGGGGTAATAATAGTACTTAAATATTCAGCAATATCTCTTTCGGCAAAGTAAGGAGCATTACCATATCTTGATTTTATAGTATGATCCGTAACTATTGTAAAATGATTATCTTTAAGGACTTTAAGTCCTTTTTCCATATTATCAAATCTAAATACTGCAAGAGCTTTGTTTTCAATATGTTAAAGAAAAGTATATACATATTCGATATTTGTCTCACTTTTTCTTATTGCGGAAAGGATTGGTGTGAAAGCCCCTGGAGTATCTGAAACATCAACAATAACAACATCTTCAAGATACGCTTTAAAACCTTCGGCCTGAAGAGTTGATACCGCCATCTCGTTGTTAAGTACAATGAGTTTTACTTTTGCAATAATCACACCAGCTTCAGTTTCAGCATTTGAGATAAGCGCTTTTATATCAATATTATTATCCGAAAGTGTCCTTACTATCTTATAAAGTTCACCTGGTTTGTTGGTTGCTTCTACTACTAGTTGTTTGATTAACATAATATACCCCTTTTATTCCATTTTTGAAGAAAAGTTCTTTAAAAAATTATCGATATGTCTTCTAGATACTTTACCTTCTGATAAAAGTCTTTCAACGCTTTTTGAAAAACTTATAACAGAATCCTGATTATCAGAATCAAGATTATTATAAAAAATTTCGAATTTTTCATCAAGAAGATGTCTCTTGAGTTTTTTATCCAGATATACAAAATCATAAATAGGAACAGGCACATTTCCTTTTGGGTCAAGCACATTCAACGATATTACTGAGTTTAAAAATTTAACAAAGAGTTTTTTCCTAGATGGTCTTTCAATTATGGAAAGTAAATATTCTATTATCTCAGCTGAATTATTATTGTTTTTAAGAAGAAGATAGACATTTCTTCCTTTAAAAGCGGTATCTAAAATAATATTCAGATTTTCATCGGACAACTCAACATTAAAGAAGATAATTCCATTTGTCACATCAAATAGATTGGTTGAACTCTCATGTTTAAGAGTCGATATTGGTATCGCTGAAAACATGAATTTTTCTTCTGGAAAATCAAACAGATTTTCTTCATACACTAAAAATATAGATCCTGTATCCCCTGTAAGATAAGATGATATAGCTTTTGAAAAATCAATCGCAAACTCTTCCTTAAAGCCTGATATTACATTTATCACACCTCTATAATCATTCGATATCTTTTCTAAAGGAAGATCTTTTATAACTTCAGAAAAGACTTTTTAATATCTTTTTATATGTAGAAAATGAATGCTTATCCTATCACTTTCCTGAAGGTATAGTGTATGAAAATGATCATCTTTGTGAGTATATATACCTAAATGAACTTTAGTTCCCTGAAAAGTACTAAGCTCGTTTTTGTTAAGTATATAATCTGCGAATGAAAAGACATTTTTCTGATCAAATAAAGCATTTGTCTCTTTTTCAACCTTTCCATCTTCTATCAAAAACATCATACTTCCATGAGAATCTATCTTCATTGCTGTACCATTTTTACTTAGAAGCAGATCAAGGAAAGAATCTATTGTCTCTTTTATCTTCACAGCACCTTTTCTATCAGAATCGTGCTTTACATGTACATTTCCACTTGATACTATTTCTTCCAGCTTAGTTTCTTGAGGTTCAGAGGTCTTTACTTCCTCAACTCTAAAAAATTCATCAAGGATATCTTCATTTACGTCATTTCTTACTTCAAGCATTATCTCCTCTGAATCATCCTCAATGTCAACCCCCGGGTGAGCGATGACTTCTGTTTGTTCAACTTTTAGAGATTCAGAATTTAAATCTTTCCTTACTGCACCATCAAAAGAGCTCTCCAGTTCTTCCTTTTTTCCCATCTTTTTTGAAATATTAGGAGATTCAGCAATAAATTCTTTAAGAATGTTATTATAGTCTATTTTTTCGGTATCTTCTGGAAGATCAAGAGCAGGACCCTCAATCGGTTCCTGCTCTTTTATATTAGATTTTTCTGTTTTATTACTGTTGTAAACTTTTAGTATTGCAAGATCTTCTTTTGCCTGATTGACTTTATTGTCTTTTTCAAGTCTCTGAAGGTCTTCAATAAGTCTGCTTTTCAAAAATAACACCTCTTTTTTTGTAATAACTAATAAAGTTTACACAAATTTTTTAAAATTAACAACTTACATCATTAGAGCCATTATAGCTTTCTGTGTATGTAATCTGTTTTCAGCTTCATCAAAAATAACTGAATGGTCACTATCACAAACCTCTGCAGTTACCTCTTCTTCTCTATGAGCCGGTAGACAATGCATAAAAAGGTAATTCTCATCTGCGTGTTTAACCAGATCTGAGTTGACCTGATATGGCATCATAAGTTTAATTCTCTTTTCTCTTTCATCTTCCTGTCCCATACTAGCCCAAACATCTGTGTATATTACATCCACACCTTTAACTGCTTCTATAGGATCGTGAGTCACTTTCAGACTTCCACCTGAATGACTGAAATCATACTGTGCCATAGCAACAATATCTTTATCAGGAAGATATCCTTCTGGAGTACCTATTGTAAGATGAACACCAGCTTTAGCTGCACCAAAGATCCATGAGTTAGCCATATTGTTAGAACCATCACCCATGAAAGCAACTTTAAGACCTTTCAAAGTGTTTTTCTTTTCATAGATAGTAAACAGGTCAGTCATGACCTGACAAGGATGTAGAAGATCTGTCAAACCGTTAATAACAGTCTTTGTTGAATGTGTAGCAAGCTGAACACAGTCATCATGATCAAATAATCTTGCCATTATTCCATCGACATATCTTACAAGAACTCTTGCTGTGTCAGATATAGTCTCACCTCTTTTAAGCTGAAGATCATTTGGTCCAAGATAAAGAGCTACTCCACCAAGCTGATAGATCCCTGTCTCAAATGATACTCGAGTTCTTGTCGAAGGTTTCTGAAATATCATCGCAAGTGTCTTTCCTTTAAGAATATGATGTCTGATTCCCATCTCATCCTCATCTTTAAGTCTTTCTGTTGTTCTAAGGATCTGATAAAACTCTTCAAAAGAAAGATCGTTGATTGAAACAAAGTTTTTACCTTTCATATTAACTGACATGCTTATCCTCCTAAGGTACGATCTTTGTACCGTATTCATCCTTCCCAAGTTCTTCCTGAGAAGTTATTATGACTTCTCTTCCGGTTTGTTTTACAAATTCTATTGCTGCTTTTATCTTAGGACCCATACTTCCAGCTGGAAACTGGTTCTCATCAAGATATCTCTGCGCTTCCTCTACAGTGATTTCATCAAGCCACTTTTCATTCTCTTTGTTGAAGTTGATAGCAACCTTTGGAACCCCTGTAAGTATCATAAACACATCTGCATTTAGCTCTCTTGCAATAAGACTTGATGCAAAATCCTTATCAATAACAGCTTCAAGTGCTTCCAAATAACCATCTTCGTGTCTACACACAGGCACACCGCCACCACCAGCTGCTATGACTATGTTTTCTTTTTCGATAAGGTCTTTCACGACCTGCATCTCTACAAGTTCAACCGGATATGGTGAAGGAACAACTCTTCTGTACCCCCTACCACTATCCTCGACTATAGACCATCCTTTTTCGTTCTTAAGCTGATCTGATCTATCCTTGTCATAAAAAGGTCCAACTGGTTTTGTAGGATTCTTAAAAGCAGGATCTTCTTTGGAGACGACCATCTGAGACACGACCGTAACCACATTCTTTTTAATACCTTCTCTATTGAGCATGTTACACATCGAACGTTGAAGCATATAACCCATTCCACCTTCTGAATCAGCCACATCAATATCAAGTGGCATGACAGGTATGTCCCAAAGCTGATTTGCCGCTTCATTTCTAAGCAGGATATTTCCTACCTGAGGACCATTACCATGTGTTATTACGAGGTCATATCCTTTTTTTATAAGTTCGATAAGATATTTACAGGTAATATCCGAGTTGGTTTCCTGCTCTTCAATAGTACCCTTCTCATTAGATCTTATTATACTGTTTCCACCAAGTGCGATTACCGCTTTTTTACGCATTAAAGTAATTCTCCTGTTCTTTACATGAATTTTTTAAGAACTCCACATAGGTTTGGCTGACCTATTTCCTGAAGTTCATATTTAACAAATACCATTGGTTTGTCTATTTTTATAAGATGAGTAAGATCGATTGGAGTCGCAACTATTACCATGTCGCACTCAACTTTATTTACTGTAGTCTCAAGGTCTTTAATCTGTTGATCAGAATATCCCATAGCTGGAAGTATAGTTCCGATATATGGATATTTCTTGAAAGTAGCATCTATTTCTCCTACAACCCAAGGTCTAGGGTCTACTATTTCAGAAGCTCCAAATTTTTCAGCTGCTACAACACCAGCTCCATATTCCATCTCACCATGAGTAAGAGTTGGACCATCTTCTATAACCAAAGCTTTTTTACCTTTGATCTTTTCGAATCCTTCGACAAATATTGGTGAAGCAGCATCAACAACAACTGCATCTGGATTTGCCATTCTGATATTTTCTCTAAGGTCTGTTATCATCTCTGAATCAGCGCTGTCCATCTTGTTTATTACAACAACATCAGCTCTTCTAAGATTAACTTCTCCTGGATAATAATAAAGTTCGTCACCTGTTCTATGGGGGTCTACAACAACTATTTCAAGGTCTGCTTTATAGAAAGGCATATCATTGTTTCCACCATCCCAAAGGATGATATCAGCTTCTTTTTCTGCTTCTCTTATAATCTTTTCATAGTCAACACCAGCATAAATAACTGTTCCAGTTACAACATGTGGTTCATACTCTTCTCTTTCTTCAATTGTACAATCATGTTTGTCAAGATCTTCAACTGTAGCGAATCTCTGACATATCTGTTTTGTAAGGTCGCCGTAAGGCATAGGATGTCTAATAGCTACAACTTTTTTTCCAGCTTCTTTAAGAAGTTCGATAACTCTTCTTGTAGTCTGACTCTTACCACAACCTGTTCTTGTAGCACAAACTGAGATAACAGGTTTTGAAGATTTGATCATAGTCTGCTCTGCACCTATCATCACGAAGTCAGCTCCAGTAGCATTTACTATTGCTGCTCTTCTCATAACATATTCATAGTTCACATCAGAATATGAAAAGACTACCTGATCGATATTATGCTTTTTAATAAGCTCGACAAGTCTTTCTTCCGGATAGATTGGTATTCCAGCCGGGTAAAGCTCTCCAGAAAGCTCTGCAGGGTATTTTCTATCATCAATATCAGGTATCTGAGTTGCTGTGAAACAAACTACCTCAAATTCACTGTTATTTCTGTAAACAGTGTTGAAATTGTGAAAATCTCTTCCTGCTGCTCCCATAATAAGAACTTTTTTCTTAGCCATAAAATTCCTCCCATTTGTTTAAAAATCGTAGTATGCTAAATATTCATACGGCGATATTTTATTTGTTACATTCATAAATTCTTTATATTTTATCTCAATATATTTATCCAGTACAATTTTCGGGAATGTTCCATATTTTGTTATAAAATCATTTTCTATAACTAGAGTCCTTAAAGCCTGATCAAAAGTTGCCGGTAATGAATCAATTGATTTTATCTGTTCTTCAGGTAAGGTAAATACGTTTACATCAAAAGGACCATAACCCATCTTTGTTGGATCTATCTTATTCTCAATACCATCAAGCATAGCAAGTGCAAGCGCTGAGAAGGCGATATAAGGATTACACATCGAATCCATTGTCCTGTATTCAAATCTCATAAACTCTTTTGATTTCACATAAGCAGGAACCCTTATAGCAGCACTTCTGTTAGCTTTTCCAAAGAAGATCTTCACAGGAGCTTCAAAACCTGGAATAAGTCTTTTATAGGAATTTGTGCTTGTATTTGTCAAAGCAACAAGGCTCTTGACGTTTTTTAGAACCCCACCAATAGCATAAAGAGCTGTCTTTGAGAGTTCTCCGTTTTTTTTGACTGCAAATATGTTCTTTCCATCTTTTTTCATAAACATATGAGCATGAAAACCGTTTCCTGCTTCACTATCAATTGGTTTTGGCATAAAAGTAGCTGTCTTATCATATTTTTTAGCTATATTTTTAACAACGTATCTTATAAGTTGAGAGTTATCAGCAGCATCAAGTATATTCATGAAGTTAGTCTCAATTTCCATCTGACCGGCACCGCCGACCTCATGATGATGATACTTGACAGGAATACCCATCTTTCCGAGAGTCAAGGTCATTTCGTTTCTGAGATCCGCATAAGTATCGTTAGGTAACGATGCATGATAACCACTAGCTGAACTTATATGAAATCCTTTATTTGAGAAATCGTTACCGGAGTTTTTCTGTGACTGTCTTGAGAATACTTGAAAGAAAGACCTTTCTGATGAATATTCAAACTTCACATCATCAAAGATATGAAATTCATATTCAGGACCAAACATAATCTCATCAGCAATACCTTTTTCCTGAAATAGTTCAAGTGTCTTTTTACAGATATTTCTAGGGTCAGCAAGGTTTTCCTCCCCTGTGTCGGCAATAAAGGAATCTGCAATAAAAGATAGTACTCTATGAGAATAAAACTCATCTATAAAATATTTATCCAGGTCTGGTTTTAGAACCATATCTGAATTTTCTACTTTTGCGAATTTATAATTCGACCCATCAAAACCTATTCCATCTTTTAAAAACTTACTAGTAAAATTGCAAGCAGGAATGGTTATATGTTGCAGATTACCAATGAAATCAGAGATCTTAAAATCTATAAGATCAATGTTTTCTCTTTTAATAAGCTCCTTGATATTTTTCATACTATGCTCCCGGTAGTTTTTTCTCAACTCTATCAAATAGGGAAAAAGTTGTCAATGATAGGGATTTAAAGGTTTTTTACAAATGAAATTATTAACGAAAAAAGTGAGTAGTGAGATGTGAAAAGTGAATGGGAAAA
>PKTG01000087.1 GCA_002869225.1 Candidatus Muiribacterium halophilum
AAGATAGCAGATAACCGATAAAAGTGCATATTTAAAGGGTTGCAGGAGACATGATAAAAATAGAGCCATTACCTGCAAAGTAAAAGGCACACCAAAAAAAGGAATGCTTATAAGAGCACTAACAGCAATTATTGCAGTAAATAAAGCAGCACGAACTAGTTTTTTTATTTCCATAATATAAATACAGGGATTAGGTTTTAGAATTTAGGGGTTAGGGTCGGTTTGATTTTCCCAAAAACCAAAATCCAGGTTCATCCCAAATTCCAAAAAATTTAAATTCCTTATCTTATAAATTTTTGTATAGATCTATTGTCTCAAGGCATGAAAGTGCTGCTTCAAAACCTTTGTTTCCTGATTTTATACCAGATCTATGAAGTGCCTGTTCTGTATTATCTGTAGTAAGAACACCAAAAATAACAGGTGTCTTTGATTCAAAAGACACTGAAGCGACTCCTTTTGATACTTCAGCTGCTACATAATCAAAATGAGGAGTCTCTCCACGGATAACAGCGCCAAGAACAACAACTCCATCGTATTTCTTTGAAGCTGCAAGTCTATTTGCAAGCTGTGGAAGTTCAAACGCTCCAGGGACTTTAAAAAGTGATATATCTGAATCTTTAACACCGTTTCTTAAAAGTCCATCCTCACAACCTTTAATAAGCTGCTCAACTATTGTTGAGTTGAATCTTGATGCTGCTATAGCGATCTTACAACCTTTACCATTAAAGTTTCCTTCAAATACTTTCATATAAGCCTCCAATAAAATCTTGGGATTAGGGGTTAGGATTTAGGGGTTAGGGTCGGACTTTTTTTAAATAAAACCTTCCCTCACACCTCATCCCTTATCCCTGATTCCTGCTTTTTCCCGTTTCGCTTAACGCTTCACGCTTTACTTTGTCCCATTCACTTCTCACTGTTCACTGTTTACTCAGTGCTTATGGGTCAGGCTGAACTCTGCCGGCTTACTTTTATGATCAGCCAGACCCGGCACTGTTCACCGTTTTAAAAATGATATCGAATCATTTTTAAAACATATGTCCCATCTTTTCCTTCTTTGTATCTAAATACCTTTTATTCTCATCATTATGACCAACTATTATAGGAACAGTCTCGATTACCTCAAGTCCGTATCCTTCAAGTCCAACTATCTTTCGTGGATTGTTTGTCATCAATCTTATCTTACCAACTCCCATTGCTTTAAGTATCTGTGCACCAATACCATAATCTCTAAGATCAGGTTTAAATCCAAGCTTTACATTTGCCTCTACTGTATCAAGACCATTATCCTGAAGATGATAGGCTTTTATCTTATTAAGAAGTCCTATTCCTCTACCTTCCTGTCTCATATATACTATTATTCCTTTTCCTTCCTCCTGAATCTTTTGCATAGCATAATCCAGCTGTTTACCACAATCACATCTTAAAGAGTGAAGTGCATCTCCTGTAAGACATTCAGAATGCACTCTTACAAGAACAGGTTCATCTTTTTCCCATGAACCAAGAGATATTGCGATATGATGTTCATCGTTATGAAGCACCTCAAAACCTGTTAGATTAAACTCTCCAAATTCGGTAGGAAGTCTTGTGCTATCAACTTTTTTAATAGTTGTCTCTCTTGCCATTCTATAAGATATTATTTTTTCAACAGTTATTATTGGAATATCAAAATCCTCTGAAATCTTTTCAAGCTCAGGCATTCTAGCCATGGTTCCATCCTCGTTCATTATCTCACATATTACTGCCGCTTCCTCAAGATCAGCAAGTCTGCAAAGATCTACAGAAGCTTCTGTCTGACCGGCTCTTTCAAGCACTCCGTTCTTCTTAGCTTTAAGAGGAAATATATGACCAGGCTTTACAATATCTTCAGGTTTAGAATCAGGATCTGCAAGAACCTTTATAGTCTTTGCTCTATCATGAGCGGATATACCTGTTGTAACACCATTAGCCGCTTCTACACTCACAGTAAAAGCGGTTGAAAAGGGTGAAGTGTTCTCATCAGTCATCATCTCAATATTCAATCTTTTTAATGCTTTTTCTGACATAGGAACACATATAAGACCTCTTCCGTGTTTTGCCATAAAATTAACAAGCTCAGGCGTAGCATACTCTGCCGCAAACATGAGATCACCTTCGTTTTCTCTATCCTCATCATCCACTATTATTATCATCTTTCCCTTTTTCAGGGTATCCAATATGTTTTCTACATCTTTAAACATGCTTTTCCTCCTAGAATCCCATTTTTTTGAGATCTTCTATCGAGATATCACTTTCATTTTCTTTAATGTTTTGAGTCGCTTTTATCATAGTATCAAATTCAATATTTACAATACTATTAGCTTTTTTATTTAAAAAGGATGTCGATTTTAAAGTCTCTGGAATTAGGGAAACTGAAAATTCTTTTAAAACACCTGCTTTTCTAACTTTCTGAACAGTCAAAGAAACACCATCTAAGGCAACTGAACACTTTTTAAAGATCAAAGAAGAATATTTTGAAGGCAATCTAAACCATACATCATAACCTTTCTCTGAAATGATGATTCTTTTTATTTTCAAAGTAGCATCTACATGACCTGAGACAATGTGACCATCAAGTCTGTCGGAAACTTTTAAAGCTCTTTCTATATTTACAATATCGTTTTGTCTTAAATGGATAAGATTTGTAGATTGTAGTGTCTGATACATCACATCAAAACGAAGTTCAGTTTGCGAAAAATCTGTCAGAGTAAGGCAAACACCATTTACAGCTATAATTTGTCCTATATTGAGGTCGTCAAATAAAGTTTCTGTTTTTATAAAAAGAGTGTTATAGACTCCGTTTTTTCCTTGTTTTATTACTTTTCCTTTTGACTCAATCAGTCCGGTAAACAAACAATATCCTCCGAAAAATATCTTAGGTGTACTTCGTCACCATACCTCTTTAATTTCTGAAGTACAAGTTCAGAAAAGTTTTCTATCTTAACCGGATTACCTACCCTTACACATGAGAAATCATTATTATCACCGGCAATCTTCGGAGCAAGGATCACATTATATTCATCCATTAGTTTGTGCCTGTGGAACGATCCAGTTATAAGACCACCACCTTCAACCATAAGGCAGCAAATAGAATATTCTTCATATAGTCTCTCAAGAAGTCCTTTCAGATCATGCGGATCGTGTTCAATTATCACAACACCCTTATCAACTAAAACCTTTCTTTTTTCCTCTAATAATGTTGAAGATACAAGGATGAACGGATACTCTTTTGCAGTTTCAACAAGTCTTGCATCTACAGGTATCCTTCCGTGAGAATCAAGTACTATTCTTATAAGAGATTTATCTTTTTTTATATACCTAATATTGAGCATTGGATCTGAGTTTAAAACAGTCTCAATACCAACTAGTATAGCATCAGCACGATATCTCATCCTATGAACAAGTTTCTTTGTCTTATCTGAAGAGATATAAGACGATCTTGATCTGAAATCAGCTATTTTACCATCAATAGTCTGGGCCCATTTACCGAAAACAAAAGTTCTTTTTTTTATATGATTTGTAAAAAACTCTCTATTATGAATAAGACACTCTTTTGCAAGTATATCTGAAAAGACCTCAATTCCAGCTTTTTTTAATATTTTATCGGATTCTTTGCAAGAAACAGGGTTTGTATCTTTTATTCCGTAAAACACTCTTTTAATTCCTGAACTTATTATAATGTCAGTACAAGGTGGAGTCTTTCCATGGTGAGAACATGGTTGCAGATTCACATAAAGATCTGCACCTTTTGCATCTTTGCCAGCTTTAAGAAGGGCTTCTCTTTCAGCATGTATTTCTCCAACAGCTTTATGAATCCCACGCGCGATCACAACATCATCTTTTACAATAACACATCCAACCATGGGATTAGGCAACGTGTTCCCACGAGCCTTCTTTGATATCTTCAGACATTCATTTATATACTTTTGATGTAAATTCACTTATGAAACCTCCAAAAAAAGAGAGACTTAAAACGCCTCTCTTTTTTAAGGGGTTAGGATTTAGGATTTAGGGGTTAGGGTTGGTTTGATTTTCCCAAAAACCAAAATCCAGCTTCTTCCCAAAATCCAGCTTCCTAATATTCCCTGTTTTTATAATTATAGTTTTCTTTTCTAATCTTTGACCCATGACTCGCGACCATCGACTCTCGACCGCGAATCAAATAGATTCGCTATTTTTCAATAGTCTCAACATTAGCTCTTGGAAGAAGTAATTTCTCTCCACTACCAAGCTGCACTTCAACAACTCTAACCTTAGTCTCACTATCAACAACCGTGAGCTCTACAGGTAGATCTGTAACTTCTACTATTTCTCCAAAATGATTTCCTCTAATAACTCTAAGAGAATCTCCTTTATTCATTCCACCAGCTTCTGATGATTCATTTATCTTTACAGAATTAAGGTCATCAGGAACATTAAGCGTTATTATTATCTCTGGTCTCATAACACCAGCTCTTATCTGAGTAGCTCCGTTGATAGATGCTTTTTTTCCTTCATTTTCCTTTAGCAATTCAAAAGTCTTCTGTGCCATATTTATCTGACCGAATCCCTCTGTAACAACTACAGTCAATCCAATCTCTTCATGACCTGTTATTGCAACACCAATATCATACCCAAGTACTTCTTTTAGATCCTGAGCATCTATCCCACCACAGATTATACCTTTGACACCACATTTAACCGCTTTGTCAATAGCTTCTTTTTTTACAAGTGAACCACCGACGATTATCTTCCCTTTTAAAGAATCGTCGATCTTATTTTCATCAAGTACAGCTGAAATATCATCTGCTACAAATTTAAGTTCACCTTCAGTCTCTCCACCTATTCCAAATATACCCTGAATAAATGCAGCTTCACTTCCAAGTATTACACCTTCTTCAGGCATTATCTCATCAATGACTCCATCTATATAAGCTTTCATCTCAACAGGAATTGGCGCTTGTCTTATTATTACCTGTCCTGTAACTTCAGATATACTTTCAATAGTTCCACTTACAGGTGCGTTAACAGCAGATTTAAAATATCCGAAAAAGCCTTTTGTCTGGGCCATCATCTCGCCTTTTTCTACCTTATCACCTTCTTTTTTGAACATTACTTCATCGAGTTCTTCAGGTGTTATAGAAAGTGTATTTACTATATTCATAGGTGTAACATTACCTGGTAGTTCAGTTCTTGCTACAACTGTATCTGAAGTTACTTTGTCACCTTTTTTTACAGTTATATTACCCTTTAATGGTAATCGTCTTTCCTTTTTAACGAGTGTCCTAGGAGCTACTTTTAGTCCCGGTGTATATGCATGTGCCATAAAAAATTCTCCTTTTTCTTATTTTTCATATCCTGGATAAAGATTCATCTCTGTATACCATTTTTTAAGGAAGCTGATTCTTTCCTCTTCTGTTTCCGGTACTGAGAACGGTCGTCTTCCCCTTGCATCAAATATAAGTCCTACAGTTCCACCTGTGACTTCTTTTTCTACACTGTTACCTGCTCCATCTCCCATATCAAAGCCTTTAGCAGGATTCACTTTGACTTTTGCTTTCTCACCAACAGCTAGAGGGACAACTTTCATATCTCCAAAACGTACCTCTCCTTCGGCAGTCTTTCCATCAGAATAAGTCACAGTATAATCCATACATTTCTTTTCATATTTTGTTGTACCTACAGGAGCAATACAAGTTCCCAAATATATAAGACAATCTTTTTCAAAGACCTGTGTCGCAGCTTCAGGATGAACCTCCGCCAAAACACCAAGCTGTGGCATCATAAATATTGAGTCAACTGTCAAGGTGGTAAAACCTTCAGGAAGAAAAGCATCAATAAGCATCATAGCTGACTGATTTCTTCTTGGAGCATGTGAAAGAACTCCACCAGAACCTATTAACATATCAAGATTAAGCATATTCACAAGACTTGTATGAAGATCTTCCTGTGAAAACACATCTGATACTGTCCTTTGTTTCTGTACACCTTTTAGTCCAACAGCTAGAGCTTTATGTTGCTCAAACGATCTTCTTAAAGCTTCTCTTGCAACAGCCTGTTCAAACATGAGTTCTTCTAGAAGATGAGGTATTGTAGTAGGTCTGATCATCTTGTTCTTTACTTTATTTCTAAGTTCAGCTTCGTTCATACCAAACGGTATCCAACGTAGTACATTTTCAAGTCCTGCTTCTGATACTACATTAGATATTGAATAGGACATACCAAGATTTGCTGAGACTGTTCTATTAAATACAGTCTTTCCTTCTTCATCAGGATTATCAAATACTGAGAAGACGTCTGTTGTAGCTCCGCCAATATCAACACCAACCACTTCTATTTTATTAATATCTGCAATCGTTTCCATTATCTGTCCAACCGCACCAGGAGTTGGCATAATATCTACATCAGTCATAGCCATAAGCTTTTTATAACCTGGAGCCTGTGCCATAACATGCTCAAGAAACTGAGCCTGTATTTTAAGTCTTGATGGCATAAGATCTTCTTTTTCAAGTGTTGGTCTTAGGTTTTCAGTGATATCAAGAGCAACCTTCTTTTCAAGTATCTTTTTGATCTCTGGAATCGCATCCTGATTTCCTGCAAATATAACTGGAAGATTGTATGAACTTCCTAGTCTTGGCCTCGGGTCTGCTGCACCAATTATTTCACCAAGTTCTACGACGTGTTTTATAGTACCGCCGTTGACTCCACCAGAAAGAAGTATCATATCAGGTCTAAGATTTCTGATTCTCTGAATTTTCTGATAAGGTTTTCTCCCATCGTTGTTGGCTATAGTATCCATTACAATAGCTCCAGCTCCAAGAGCTGCTCTTGCAGCGGATTCTGCAGTCATAGATTTTACAACACCTGCGACCATCATCTGAAGACCACCACCAGCTGATGATGTTGAAATATAAAGATCTATTCCTTTTTCTTCTGAATAATCTTTAATAAACTCTTCATTATCTAGTATCTTTATTCCTCTAAGTTCTTCAAGTTCTGTAACTGCGTTGATAACACCTTTTGTAACATCTTCAACAGGAGCTTCAACTGTTGTTGGTGCTTCTCCTCGAGTTACGAGTCTGTATTCATCGTTCTGTTTTTCGATAAGAATTGCCTTTGTGGTAGTAGAACCACAGTCAGTAGCAACGATCCTTCGGATCTTTGACTTGTCAATATTGTTCCCCATCGTTTACACTCCTTTTTTCTATTTATTTATCATTAAAATCTATTAAAATCGTGGGATTTGGTGTTTGGGTTGGTTTTGATCTTCCCAAAATCCAAAACTCCACATTCCCAACTCCTCACTCCCAACTTAAAAAGCCGACTTCTCGACTATACGACACTTCGACTTTACGAAGAATCGACCCATCGTTCTTTTTCGTGCTTCTTCGTGATTTTTCCCTTTTCGCTTCACGCTTCACGCTTCACGCTTTACGCTTTACGTGTTCACTGTTTTTCGTCTTTCGAAGCATCCTTTTTCTTCTTAGCTTTTCGGCTTCGTTCTCTTTCTCTTTTCTCTATTTCTCTAAGGATATACTCAACTCCTTCTCTTTTTTCCAGTATCTCCTGAATCACATCATAACTCTCAAAAGAATATATGAGGTTTACAACAGGCTGGAAAGCAAGCATTATCTGACTTCCAACAAAAGACATGGGTTTATATGCTTCAAGAAAGAATATTGCAGCAGCTGACATATCATATTTGATGATCTTGTCTACAAGACGACTGACTACTTCCTTTTCCTTTTCAGTCAGTACTGATGAGGTCATTAAGTACTCCCATGATGTTTTTTTTATTTTCGTTGAGGACAAATAGTTTTAATCCTCGAAAATCGTTTATTCTACTTTCATCATACATTGTACTTAAAAACAGACCGTTTTTCCACTCAGAGACCTTAAAAAATCTTGTAAGATCATGCGTCTTTTTAAAAAAAAGATTCTTTACCGTTATCTCACGCTTTTTAATATCTATAGAATAAAATACTGGAAAAAAAAACTCTCTTAAATAAACGACAACAAAAAAAGAGATCAATAACAAAACCGGAATATTAACCCAATAATAAGAAAAAATAAAACAAAGTATCAGCACCGCAATAGCGAGTGCTGATACTTTTTTATGTGTATCAATAAAACTATATTTCCAGCTAATAACTTCTTTCATTTATAGCGATATTCCAAGGAAATCCTCTAAGAGGAACTGAACTCTTGAAATAAGAAGTGATATTCTAGCCATCACTGTAAATCCAAATGCTGCACCAAAACTTATCATCAGGAACCAAATTCCGATTCTTGCTGTCTTTCCAATAGCACCTTTATGTTCTGCTGAAAAGAAGAAATAAAGTAGCGATGTAAGTACGGCAACAACATAGAGAATGTTAAATAGAGAAGTCCATATATCTCCACTTATCCACATTGGATTTTTGAAAATAATTGCATGAACCTGAGATATAACGTCAGATTTAATAACGTTTGTAATACCCATACCTGAACCTACACCAACCATGAAAGAAAGAGGGTATCTAGCAACCCAGTTGTTCTTCCTGGAAAGTTTGAAAAGAAGCATAATACCGCCAATAAGAGGTATTATAAGAATAAGATTCATAGGTTCACTTCCAGCATCTTTAAGCTTATCAAAAAGCATTGGTTTAAAAACGTTCTGATAGGTAACAACAAATCCATATCCAGCGGATGTTCCAACAAATATATGTTCTGCCATCTTGTAGATAGGATTATCTTTATACAAAAATGAATATATAGCAAGCGTAAGTAAAGTTGCCAGCCAAATTCCTATATCGGTAGTAATATTAATCTAAATCCTCCCTTTATGATTTTTTCTTCTCGAGTAGGAAAATTATATTACCTACAACGATGAATAAGATTATTACAAGGTGAGCAAATGACTGAGGAGACATACCTTCAGTCGCCTTACCCTGATCATAACCGGTAGCAGTCTCAAATTCAGCAGCACCAGCTAGTCCTGCAAGCATACCTGAAAGCTGCCCTGAGTTTAGATAAGGAAGAAATTCAGTTGCTGAAACAGCAGTTACGCCACAAGCAACAGGAACGTTCTTTTTACCGTTTGCATATACGACCCATTCTTTTGCACCAGGAGTTCCTGATGAAAGTGAGAAAATAAGGTCTATATCGTTTATTGTCTTGAGCCCTTTGACTATTTCCATATCTTTGATCGGTTCACCACTGATGTCGGTCTCAAGAGCACCGACAACATCTTCAAGCATCTGTGTTATAACAACAACCTGTCCGGCTTTATAACCTGTATTAAGATAATCTATGCCAGGTTTCACTTCTCTGTCTATCGCATTTATAACACCTTTTACATAATAACTATCTTCAGGTGAAAAAGCTAAACATTCCTCTCCATCTTTTCCTTCTTCTCTTTCGTCTACATAAACGAATTTTCCATCTCTTTCTTCAATAGTCATCTCACATGAAGCGGTATCTTTGGAGATAACAAAGACTTTTTTACCTTCAGCTATAAGAGCTTTAGCTCTATCTGGTGATATCTTCACTTTATCATTGTAAAGAGCGTTCTCTACAAGGTTTGCACCAAGAGGCCAAAGTCCAAGTACTATGACTTTAATATTATTTTCAAAACAATATTTTAAAATAGCTAAAGTCATAGGCTGAATTTCTGCCTGAGAACCCGCATCATAATCAGCTGATATAATAACAGTTGAACCAGGTTCAAGATTGTTAAAAGCTTCATATACCTGATCTGTCATAGGTGAAGTAGGAACTGGAAACTCAACTCCCACAAGCATAGGTATAATAACAGAAAGTGCTATACAAAGATAAATCACACGTCTATCTATTTTTTTCAAAAATTCCAACATTATTCTTCACCTCCAAGATATGTTCTTTCAATTCCAAGCATGATCTTGAGAGATACGGATATTGCACCAAGTGCTGCTCCGATCATAATTGCGGACTGTGCTGCTGCTGCCGGATAAGCCATGATCCAGTTTGATATCACAGGTATCTTACCCCAGATCATTGTTCCGATTGGAACTCTACCAAGCATAACTATAAAAGCAGCTACAAGAAGGAAACTCGCTTCTTTTGTCTTTGCTCTGAAAGCTCTGAACGCTGCTGATGCAACATAAAAAGCAAGCAAAGAAAACATAGTTGATGACAACGGTCTGTAAATATTATTAAACATGAACTGGAATGTTCCATCAGGATTTTCAGAATCAAAAAATATTCCTGATATAACAATAGCAAAAAAAGCTACTATAAGTGCAATACTATAAACTGCATTCATTCCATTTCTTCTTACCTTAATAAAATGTGAGATAAGAAGATTAAAAAGTCCTAGAAACAGTGCAAATGCGCCAATTATTCTTATCCATTCAAAAACCCCATTCTCAAACTTCTGTACATGAGCAGGATTGATGAAATATATGATAATCATAACGAGTGCTGATAAAAACGTTATAATAAGCGGTATTGTTCTTTTCATTTATTCACCTCTTTATTTTTTATCCTTTCATCGCGAAAAATTTATCGAGCCAATTAAGCATATTGCTTAAGCTTTCCATACCGGTTGCATTTCTGACAACATTAAGAAGAGCAAAAACGATTATTACTATCATGACTGCAAGTTTTCCCATATCCTGTCCTTTAAGCGAACCTTTTGATTTAGGGTCTGTCGAAAGATAAGCACCCGCTGCATAAAGTTCTTCACCAATAAGTGTGTAATCACATGATGCAATAAAGAACGGAAGCTGTGATGGATTTGCTGTACCAGCTATCTGAATAGAACCCACTGAGTTTCCAGTCTCAGCAAGAATAAGTGATTCAGCCCAGAAACTACCTAGATAGAAGTTAGCTGCTGGATTTTCTCTAACCATATAACCATCAACACCTGCAACATAACCAAACTGATCACTTGTTAAAAATTCGACCATATTTTCTCTAAAAGCATCCGGTCTACCAGCTCCAAGATATGATTCTCTAACAACTTCTGTTGCAGTTGAGTAAACCATTGGATCTCTTAGAGGAACATAAAGATCAGTCTCATAAGAAGCTGTCTTTTTTGCAATATGTCCAAGTATAGATATAGAAGCTAATGTCTGAAGCTCACTAATTCCACCAATTCCAGGAACATAAAGAACCGGTTTACCCATTTCAGTAGCTCTTCCAAGAGCATCATCAATAGCGTTAAGTCCAGCAATCCTTCTAATAAAGATATGCTGTCCCGATTTTGCTTTCTGAATATAATAGATAATAACGAAAGCAAAAAGAATAAGTCCTATAAGTACTGGAAATCTAGATGTTTCCAGTAATTTAGTACTTTTTTCAGCTTCTGCAAAAGCAGAAACACCGAGCAATAAGATCATTGCTACAATTGAAAAAATCTTTTTCATACGCACCCCTTCTTTTATTTTTATATATGTTTCTTTGTTTCTTTAAAGCTTAAAAAAACATAACAGATTTATCGTATAAATACAAGAAACCCTTTAATAATATGATGTTCTGTGAATTCAAGAAACAACTATATTCACCAGTTTACCTTTCACAAAAATAACTTTTCTTATTGTCTTCCCTTCTGAATATTTTTTTGTTTTATCCGATGAAAGCGCCATTTCTTTGACTTTATCTTCAATTTCATCGGGCGCTATATTTATCCTATCTCTGATCTTTCCATTTATCATAATAGGTATCTCTATAGAATCTTCTACACAGTATTCTTTTTTATACTCAGGCCATTTAGCATCGAAAACACTTTTTCCCAGTCCAAGGTTTGAATAAAGTTCTTCTCCAATATGCGGACAGAACGGAGCAAGCATCTTGATAGTATCTCTAAGGGACTCACTGATGACAAATTCAGCTTCACCATCAGATCCGTTTTTCTCTATTTCTGTAAGGTATGGATTAAACATATTGAAAAACTCCATAAAAGAAGATACCGCTGTATTAAACTGATGTCTTTCTCCAACATCATCAGTTGCTTTTTTTATAGTCTGATGAAGTTTTCTATATACATCTTTGGCATTTGAGGACATGTCTTCAAATGCAACAACAGATGCATCTTTTTTATAAAATTTTAATGCTCGCTCGAATATAAGGTATACTCTTCTTAAGAATTTAAAACAACCAGCAACAGCATCATCTGACCATTCGATATCCTTTTCAGGAGGTGCTGCAAAAAGAATAAACAATCTTGTTGTATCTGCTCCATATTTTTCAATCATATCAAGAGGGTTTACAACATTTCCTTTTTATTTACTCATCTTTGCACCATTAAGATTTACCATTCCCTGAGCTATAAGCTGTTTGAAAGGTTCATCATCTTTAACGATGTTCAGGTCTTTAAGTACTTTTGCAAAGAATCTCGAATAAAGAAGGTGAAGAATCGCATGTTCTATACCACCGATATACTTATCTACTGGATGCCAGTAAGCAACTTTTTCCTTATCTATTGCTTTTTCAGGATCCTGACCTGTAGGATATCTGAAATAATACCATGAGGAACAGATAAATGTATCCATTGTATCGGTCTCTCTTTTAGCTTTTGCTCCACACTCAGGACAAGTAGTATTTACAAAATCATCACAAGTTCCAAGAGGAGATTTCCCTTTAGCTGAAAGATCGACTTTATCCACTGTAGGGAGCATCACAGGAAGATTCTCATCTTTTTCAGGTACCACCCCGCATTTTTCACAGTAAACAACTGGGATAGGAGCTCCCCAGTATCTTTGTCTTGATATAAGCCAGTCTCTTAATCTGAAATTCTCAGTCTCTCCACCAAAATCTTCTTTATGAGCTTTAGCTGCAATTTTTTTAATACCTTCATCAGAAGTCATATTTGTAAACTCTCCTGAGTTTACCATCACGCCTTTTTCAACAAAAGCCTGTTGCATATTCTCAGGTGTAGTTTCATCTGAATCTTTATCCTTTATAACAACCTTTATAGGAAGATCATATTTTTTTGCAAATTCAAAATCTCTCTGATCATGAGCCGGAACAGCCATTACAGCCCCCGTACCATATTCATATATCACATAGTTTCCAATAAGAATTGGCACTTCTTCGCCTGTAAGAGGATTTATGCAGGTAGCATTTAAAGGGATACCTTTTTTTTCCATCTCATCTGACATCCTCATAAACTCAGCTGTCTTCAAGGTATCGTTTACAAATTCTTTTATCTCACCTCTATTAGGAGCATCTTTTGACAATTTTTCTACAAGAGGATGTTCAGGAGCAAGAACAAGATATGTTACACCAAAAGCTGTATCCGCTCTTGTTGTAAAAACTCTTATCTTCTCCCCGGAATCTTTTACTGTAAAATCAAGTTCAACACCAGTTGATTTACCAATCCAGTTTGCCTGCATTGTCTTTACTCTATCAGGCCACCCTGGAAGATTATCAAGGTCTTCAAGAAGTCTATCGGAATAATTTGTTATCCTAAAAAACCATTGTTCGAGATCTTTTTTCTCTACTTCGCTATCACAATATTCACATTGACCGTTTTTAACCTGTTCATTAGCGAGAACAGTCTCACAAGTATTACACCAATTCACCTTTGAAGCCTTTTTATAAGCAAGATCATTTTTTAAAAACTGAATAAAAAGCCACTGTGTCCATTTATAGTAATCCGGAAGACATGTAGTTACCTCTCTTTTCCAATCGTATACAAGTCCGAGTTTTGCAAACTGTTCTTTCATCTGATCTATATTTGCAAGAGTCCATTTGTCAGGAGCAACACCTCTTTTCTTAGAAGCATTTTCAGCAGGAAGACCAAAAGCATCCCAACCCATTGGAGACAATACATTTTTTCCCTGCATCCAATAGTATCTTGCTAGCAGATCTCCGATAGAATAAACTCTTGTATGACCCATATGAAGTCCATCACCCGAAGGATACGGAAACTGTGTGAGTATATACATCTTTTCTTTATCTTTGTCCTCGGTGACCTTTAACAGATCGGATTCTTTCCATACATCCTGCCATTTCTTCTCAAGACTTTTAAACTCATACTCTTTATTCATTATTTAAATTCTCCTCAAAAATTGTTCTGTTACAATATATATATATTATTTCTATAAGTTCTTCAATTAAAAAACAGGATTTAGGGGTTAGGATTTAGGGTTGGAATTAATAACTGGGACTTGGGATGGAACAGGATTTTGGATTTTGTGAAGATCAAAACCAACCCAAACACCAAATTCCAAACCCCACGTTGTTTTATTTTTTCTATTCAATTCTCACTGTTTCTACCCGTTTCGCTTCACACTTCACGAAGCTTATTGCTGCAGTATCTGTTTCATCACAGAATCAGGTCCTGCTACTACATTATAGTTAATGTACTGATTTGCCTCATCATCGTTTATTATATTAACAGTTTTCTCAGCAACCTTTTCAGCCATTATCGTCGCCTTATCCAAAATCTCTTCTGGATCACCAAAATTTTCCTGCAACTGTGTCATAAACCCTTCATCCGATAATAAAAGCTCAACCGCAAATTGTTTTCTTTCATCTATCTTTTTTTGGTTTACCATCTCGAACTCCTTTTCTATATATAAATGATCCGCAAAACTGATCTGTTTTTCTTCGACAAAAAATGATTCTGAAAATATATCTCCATTTTCTAAATATATAAACATTTGAAGTATCTCTTCTTTAAAATCACCACTTATAATTATCTTAAAATTATTAACCGGAAAAGACATAGGAAAAATATCAACATCATAATCTTCAATATTAGATAAGGTTATCTTTTTTAGATGAGTATTTACTTTCAATGTAAGATATAACAATATAGTTTTATCTTCGATATCCGGTCGCAAATAGGTAATATACAATTGAAATATCCTTTTTTGCAAATTATGAGTTTTTCTATTTTTTAAACAATAAAATATTACAATTTATATGCTTATTAGTCAATTTGATCATTTAAATAAAACGATTATTATGTCTTTTTTGTCTTTTTTACCAATTCACCTCAATAACATTGACAACTTTTATAAAATATTATATATTATAATTAACAATTAATAAGGTGGTGTTGTTTTGGAAATTAAATATAGCGAGAGCGAAAACAATTCCGTCATAATCTACCCAATAGGCAGTTATGAGATGGAAGACACTAACTTTTTCGAACAAAAGATAACAGAAATATTAGAAACATCCGGGAAAAATAAAGTTGTTTTTAATATGTCAGAACTCAACTATCTCAACTCTACGGCATTAAACCAATTTATTGGTGTATATAACAGACTACTTAAGGGTGGCTATAGAATAATCTTTTGCTCCCTTACAAGGCCTGTAGAAACACTGTTCAATATAACTTCACTTAAACTACTTGTTCCTATTTACAAAACAGAATGGGATGCACTTAATTCATTAAAATAAAAACACGAAATTTTTTACTTTCTCGTATTACCCATTACCCTTTTCTCTTAACGATTTAGTTCTATTCCTCTGCCAATTGATAAGCAAGTTTAACTGCTTCTTTCGGATTATCAGCCTTTATTGTCTTGAGCTGAGGAATATCCCAACTCTGAAGAGTTATCACATTTTTTTCCAGCTTTAAAGCTATCGATATTTCAGATAATGTACCGTATTCACCTCCTATTGCTATCACAACATCAGCCGATGATACCACGAGAGCATTTCTTGCATGCCCTAGACCAGAAGGTATTATTATATCTAAAAATCTATTTCCTTTTTCCTTTTCATAGACAGGAAGGATCCCAACGGTTTGACCACCTTCACTTTTAGCACCTTTTGCACAAGCCTCCATTACTCCGCCCATGCCACCGGTTATTAAAATTCCTCCTTTTCTTGCAATATGCTGACCTACTTCATAAGCTATAAGCTCTTTTAAATCACTTCTTTCAGCTTGTCCTATTACAGCTATTTGCATAACGACCTCGTTTAAAGTATTTTTTCTTACTTTATATTTCGGCAGAACCGGTTACCAAATTTATAAAGTATTTATATACAAGGTATTTAAAAGCGCACTTGTCGTTTTTGGCTTTTTTCATATTTAAAAATAATTAGTTTGACAAAACGATTTCCGGTATATATAATTAAAACTGTAATTAATAACTAGCATACAACAACAGGGAGGAACGACAGATGAATATAGGACAGGAACTAAGAAAAATAAGAACAACTAAAGGTTATACAATGAAATATTTAGCTGATAACGCTGGAATATCACAAGAGCTTGTATCACAGATAGAAAGAAACGTAGTAGATCCATCATTAAAGACATTAAGAGCAATACTAAGGGTACTGGATACCGATCTTGCAGACTTTTTCCTTTACGATACTTCAACTCCAGATGTTGTTTTCCCGAAAAAACAAAGAACAAAGATGTCACTTAGAAATACAAATGTTATAGCAGAAAATCTTATTGACAATACAATTACAAAGAAAATGCAGCCACTCAAAGTGACTGTTCCAGGAAATGAATCACTTTCTAAAGATGATTACAAACACACAGGCGAAGAATTTGGTTTTGTACTAAAAGGTGAAGGTATCATAAAATTAAAAAACAAATTAAACGATTATTCGATTTCAGATGGCGACTCATTCTATATACCAAGCCATCTTTTCGATAAGATACAGAATACATCATCCAACACATTAGAAATAATTTGGGTTGCGACCCCTCCAACCGTATAAGGTTGTTATTATATCCTCGGGCTCCGTTTTTTTAACGGAGCCCTTTCTTTATCTAAATTTTATCCCTAATATATTAATAGACTTTTCAACAGGTATATAAAATTCTTTACCCTTTTTCAGATGTACATTCTCGGGTTTGATACCGGCAAAAAAGATTGTAAAACCTTGAAATCCTGCAACTAAATAACCAGCAGCTCCTGCAACAAAATTTAAATTAGGTTTATCTTTAAAGGAATACTCTTTTTCAAATATCAACGGATGATTGTACCAAGTGTTTACAAACTTAACCCTGGCTTTTATTTTCCCATTTTTCATAAGCGGCATTCTCTTACTTATACTTACTACCTCAAGTTCTCCTTTTAATCCTTTTGGAAGAACAAGAGCGTTTTCATAAAAGACATCCTCAGAAATCTCTATCTCATAAGTTCCTTTTTTATCAAGCGCACTATGAATATCCTCATTAAGCCTAAACTTAAGATGCTCACCTTTTTCAACGAGACAGTTTATAACATCTATGTGGGAATGATCTACAAAATGTTTCTTAAGTATTCTATCCACCCTCTTCCCTCTGTTATAATAAGGAAATTCTTCCCCCCAAGTCTCTATTTCAATTGCAGAAAGTTTTTTACTGTAATCGACATATTCTACTTTTTTAAAAATTCTCCACTCAAGATAAACTATCTTAGCAAGCATAGACATCTCATCATAAGCTGATGCAAATACATTCACCGATAAGACAAAAACAATCATTAATAAGAGCAGTTTTTTCATACGTATCCTTTATATAAATAATAAATATTCTTCAGAATCTCGTTAAAATAGAACAACAAACCTTTTTCAGTTTTCCACCAATTATATTTATTATATTCATAATTAGTTGAAGCTACTACACTGAAATTTATATCTTTTGATTCCTTTTTTGCTATTCTATATATTCTACCGGTATGAAACAATGTAGATACAATAACACAGGATTTTAATCCTTTACTTCTCATTAATTCAAAAGATCTTATAATATCCTCTCTCGTGCTTGTTGAATGAATCAACAAAATATTTTTTTCATCGATATTGTTCTTTAATAAATACTTTTTAGAAAGATCCGCCCATGTTCCATCATCTATTCCAGGCCAACCTTTTATATCTCCTGTAAGAATAAAAATTTTCCCAAATCCTTTCTTATATAATTCAAGACCTTTTTTCGCACGCTGAAAATTCCCACCACCAGGCACTATTATTACATCCGATATTCGTGGAGATTGGTCAGCAATAAGAGGATACGTCATATTAACAAGGATAAGTTCTTTGCAGGAAAATAATACAACCATAAATAAGATAAAAAGAAATATTATAATTAAAAAAGATCTTTTAAAGAACATATATATCAATATTTATTGAACCAGAATCAATATCACTTTGCAGTACTGTATAGTCCCGTTCTCCTATAAGTCTTTCATCTTCATAAAAAAGGACTTTTAGCATATCACCTGTCCTTGCAACCGCTAAAACAGGAGAGTTTTTATCTTTTTCTGTTATATTATACCAGACTTGATATTTTTCCTTGTCAGTCCTAAGCACATCATAGGTCTCGTCTTTTTCAAGATCAATCTCCCAATCGCTCGGATAAGGAAACCTAACAGCAACCCTCTGAGTTATATCAGAGTCAAATACATTTGCTGGAAATCTAACTACCACTCCAAGTATCGAAGACTCTGTATTTAAAACCGTATTATCCCTTTCAACAAGGCTTTGTGTATCATACGGAGTGTAGACATTTGAAACAGAACTTCCACCGCTGCAACCGGTTAATAGAAAAATCATTATTAATAAAGAAGCTTTAATAATGTTTCTCATTTAAGCCTCACTCTAATACTTTCGTTAAAATCTCCTGTTCTACCGAGTTTTTCAAAAGTTATTATCCCTTGTTCAAAAAGAATACCAAGAGCCATATGAATCAATATATCCGGATACTTCCTTTCTTCTTTGGCATACCACATGACTTGTTTTAATTTAAACCTTGCATCAGGGTTATCAGAATGTAGTTTTAGATTATATACAATATTATTTGCAAGTTCATCTATATTATAGCCTGAGACTTTACGCATAAAATCAATCTCCCGAAAAAACTTATTTAATCGAGGTATTTAGAAATATTTCCCTTAATACCTCTTTAATATTTTCGGAATTTCTCTTGTAATTTCTTAAACTATTCATGTTTTCTCTGAATCTGATAGATCTTTTAGAATTATACCTATTACCTCTTTCTTTATATTGAGCGTTTTTTGAATTTTCCATATTTTTCATACTGCCCTCCTTTTAAAAAAACTTCCTTACGTTTTAAGGGTCTCAAAAACTTCCTCTATTTCTTTTTTAAAACCTTTTATTCTACCTAAAAGAGATTTTGTATCAAACTTACTCTTATCTAAATAATTCCATATCTGATTTTCTAGTTTAGAACAATAATCTCCTGAATTTCCTATTTTTGAAAGTTTCACTATAGAATCAGAAATATGGGTAACAGCTATGTAGTTTGTTATTTTCCCAAGCATAAATTCGTTGATCGGAGGCTCATGATGATTAAGAGCAACCTCTTTTATCGTCTTTGGAATATTCCATTTTTCACAAAGCCATCGACCAATCTGCGTGTGATCTATCTTTAACAGACTCTTTTCAGCCTGAAAGAAGGATATCTTCTTCTCTTTAACTTCATTAAGCAATCTTGTTAATACAGTTGGCATATAGGCTGCATAAACCAGTTTTCCTATGTCATGGATTATTCCGCACACCCAAACATCCTCTGCTACATCAAGTTCAAGCATATCAGCGATTATCTTATTTAAAAAAGCGGTGGCCAGACAGTGTTTCCAAAAGTTATTTACATCAAAATCAAACTGTTTAAATTGAGCAAAAGATTTTATAACAGAGACCCCCACCACAATACTTCTGACCTGGGATACACCCAAACGCATAACAGCTTGATCTATTGTCTTGACTTCAGAGTTTCCAGCATAAAATGCAGAATTTGCTACCCTTAGAAGTTTAGCCATGACAGCCTGATCCATACTTATTATATTTGATAGTTCCTTTACATCAAAATTTGGATCATTGACTGTTTTGAGCAGCTTGGCAGCAACCATTGGAAGAGTTGGGATATCATCGATCTTATTTAATACCGACTTGATTTCTTCAGGAGAAAGGACAACTATATCATCAAAATGGAATACCTGCATTCCCACCCACCGTATTTTTATTATTTTAGTTTATTTCTATTATTAATTATACCGTATTTACAATATATTTGACAAATAATTTAGAAGCCGTTATTTCTTACGAAGAATATAATCAAGTTATTGTTTACTTTGTAAATAAGACTCGGACTCTTTTTGAATAAAACCTTCCCTCATCCATGATTCCAGTTTACTGTTTACCGTTCTAAATCAGTTTAGCAACTTCGCTGCTGATGTATCGCTTCGCTCAAGATGAGCCTTTTAGGCTGTGCTTTGCTTTGCAAAGGGCTATTGACCCTTGACTCAGTTATTACCCATTTCGCTTCACGCTTTACCCTTAACGTTTTTTGATAAGTTTCTCAAAAGAAAGATCCTCTCCCTGCACGACAATATGCCCAAAAAAACTTTCATCCTCTTGCGGAAAGTCCTCTCTATAATGAACACCTCTGCTTTCTTCCCGATATAAAGCACAACTTGCTATTAGTCTGGAAAGGCAAAGCATATTCCTTAACTCAATATTATCTCTGTTTACCAAAGAAATTTCTTTTTCTTCTCTGTATCTCTCGCAAAACTCAAGTATTCTTTTTAGCCCTTTTTTGTTTCTGATAACTCCCATATTTTCCTGATTTAAATGCCTCAAATCATCAATTATTTCTTTTGAATTTTTTGAACGATCACTTAGCTTCCGAATATTATCACAGTTAAACCTTACTTTTTCAGAACTATCTATCTTATTCTTTCCAACAGCGATACCTTGGACTACACATTCAAGAAGAGAGTTTGAAGCCAACCTGTTTGAACCATGAAAACCTGCAGATGTACATTCCCCGCAAGCAAAAAGGTTTTTAATAGATGTTCTTCCATAAGAATCTACTTTTATTCCACCAATAGAATAATGAGCTGCAGGACGAACAGGAATAGGATCTTTTTCAAGCAAATAACCTTCTTCTTTACAATATTTATATATATTTGGAAATCTACTTAGCATAACTTTTTTATCAAGATGTGTCATATCAAGATACAGAGTTTCCTTATGGAACTTCTTCATATAAATCTCCATACTTCTTGAAACAATATCACGTGGTGCAAGGTCAAGGTCACTATGAAAACCTTCCATGACTCTATTACCATTATCATCTACTATCCTACCGCCTTCACCTCTTAAAGCCTCTGATAACAAAAACCTCTTATTATCAGTACAGAAGACTGTTGGATGAAACTGAATAAATTCCATATCGGTTATCTTTGCATCTGATCTCCAGGCAGCTGCAATACCATCACCTGTCTGTCTCTGAAAGTTTGAGGATTTATAAAAGATGCCTCCTATTCCACCAGTTGCAAGAACAACAGCGTCGGAATATAGATGATATATAGTATCATCCTGAAAATAGATAACACCTGATACACAATCAGATTTTTCTTTTATAAGATCAATAAGTAAGCATTCAATAAACTCTATGTCAGGATGCTTTTCTTCCTGATATCTTTTTAAAGCACTTAACATCTCCTTGCCTGTTATATCACCACATCTTTGAACCCTTCTCTGACTGTGAGCAGCTTCTAAAGCCGGCACCTCATCAAACACCACTCCCTTTTCTACAAGCCAACCGTAAGCTTTACTTCCAGCAAGTACGTTTTCCTTTACTATCTGCCTTTTATTTAAAAAATGTCCAGCCTTGAGTGTATCCTTAAAATGTTTTTCAGTAGAATCATCCTTACCAATAGATACAGCTATACCACCTTGAGCCCTGTAAGAACTGTTTGTTTGAATATTATCCTTAAGCAAAACTTTTACAATATATCCCTTTTCAGCAAAAGAGATAGCTGCTGTCAATCCAGCAAGCCCTGCTCCAACTATGATTATTGTATTTTTTTTCATTAATATACTCGATTTATTATTGTATCACCATAAAAAGTATCAAACATCATAACTCTTATTCTCGACCATCTTGAAAATACAAGATATAAGATTCTTGAACCTATCATCTCAAAATCTATTATTCTTTCATTAAACATCAAATCATCTGAATAGTAAATAAATTCAGTATTATAATCAGACCATGAAAAAAGAACCATGTATCCTGAGGACATTATAAAAAGAAGTTTATCCCTATTTTGTTTTACTTCTCTTATTCTTCCAAGTCTTCTGGATATATCAAGTTCACCGTGTCTATAGGAAAAGAGATTTGAATAGTCTTTTCCTTTAGGTTTATCCTTCACTTCATTGTTTTCATGTGCTGAATTTAATATATCAAAAAGAAATTCTATTCCTTTGTTCTTGCTTTTATTTTCCGTCTTGCTTTCTTTTCCAAATTGAAATCTGATCACTTTATCGTTTTTCGGAGAATCTTTTGATTGAATTATTTTCTCCTCTGAGTTTGAATTATTAACCTTTTTCAGATCATATTTCTGGACTATTGAATCAAAAGAGACTGAATCAGCAAAACTTAAAATAGTCAGGAAAAATATTGATAGTAAAAGAATCCTTCTTATTTTCATCTATTACCTCCTAAAAAAAAAGGCGACAGATATTCTGCCGCCCTTTTATTAAAGATTCTTATTTTTTCTTGTCTGGTTTTCCAAGCGGAATCAGATCATCAAGATCATCATCTTCATCTTCAGCAGTCATCTTATATTCAATGACTCTGTTCATTACGTCACCAAATACATGTCTGTCAAGACTATATTCATTAAGAAGCTGTGGATTATCTTTAACCATATCAAACAGAGCTTCTTCTCCATTATTTCTCTTTGTTATAAGCCTTCTTAAAGCATTTTCATCTGTAGCATTTGCCATTCTTTCTTCAAATATGACCATATTCTGAAGTCTACCTCTTAGAGTTGGATAAACAAGATCCATTACAGCTTCCATAACTGATTTTCTAGCTTCTCTGCTATCTATAGCTTCAAATCCAAATGAGAAGTATACTACTTTATAGTTATCTTCCTGAGCAAAAATACCAGCATGCCCTGCACCACTAATTGATTTGCTACCAAAACCTGTATCTTTGGATTCTTTGAAAAGCATCTTGATACCACTATATTTAAAAATAACCTGAGCATTTCCTATAGCTTCGATCTCATCCGGCCATTTCTGATTGTTCGCACCATCTCCACCTTCTATAGCAAATTCCATATTAAATCCATTTTCTCCAACAACGTTATGTATTCCAACATTGTCCTGTATGTATTTTGCATGAAGATACTGAGAATAGAAATCATCATCTTTCAGTTTATAACAAATATCCTGACCACTTATAAACAGATTTCCACCTGCATCAAGATAACTCTGAAGATCTTCAAGTCCAACTACATTAAGGTCTGAGGTTCCAGGAGCAGGTACAATAACAACTCCGTTAACATATTTAGCGAGTAAAGAATAAGGTATCTGTCCTTCTTCGATCTTATTATCCCAAAGGTCGAATTTAATACCACAATCGTTAAGTGCTGTCATATACTCTTTATATTCATTCTTTTCACTATCAAGAGCAAGAAGAAGAACATTGTTTCTTACAGCAAAAGGTTTTCTTACAATAAGAGTCTCAGTCTTTGAAAGATTGATTCCTTCTCCTTCAACAGAAATAACAAAATCTATTGACTTATTTTCATCACATGAAGATGATATAGTAGCTGAAAGACCATCCACTGTAGTTTCAGATAAAGCATCTACACCAAATACTGAAGCATACGATGAATTAACCGAAGCATCCCAACCATCAACAGCAAGTTTAACCTGAAGACTTGATGAAGGTTTATTTCCTTCGTTCTTGATCTTGACTTCAAAATCAACTCTTTCACCTGGTGATACTTTACCATCACCATCTGAATCTTTATAAGTAATAGTATCGAGTTTGATAACAGGATAGTTTGGATAGAAAAGTCCTGAAAGGAACTCATCCCATTTAGAATCCTGTGCCCATTTTATAGCAGCGTAATCATCTTTTTTACCATCAAACTGATATTTTGAAGGAATATATATTGAAACACCATGAGAGTTTTCTACTTTAGAACCAGTATTAACATATTCAATCACAAATTCAGGAAGACTATCAAGAACATCCTGAGCTGCTGACTTAACAGAATAATCGTTTACTTCTTTAATAAGATTTTCACAGAAATGTCCAAGGTCCTTACACTGTGAATAAGCGTATTTCTGAGTCTGGTTAATAGCAGTCTGATAAGCACCTGTATAAGAAGGAGCTTTTTCTATAAGAGTTTCTGCAAGTGTATCTACTTTATTTCTAAACCATTCTATTTTTCTGAGATCTATAGCTGACTGTGTTGTAGCTGAAGTTCCCTGAGAACCACCCATATAGGAATCTCCATAAGCCTTAACCATTGTCTTAGATAATTCAACTGGATTCATAGTTGGATTTGCAACAAGTGGAGCAAGAAAATCATCATAAGGCCAGCCATCTCCCGGTTCAGTCTCTTCTGCACCAACCTGAATATCACAATACTGTCTAGTCTCATATCCAACTTCCATCATCTGCATAAGACAAGCATCGTATGATATTATATCAATCTTTCTTCCAGCGTGTTCATAAAGGGCTTTTGTAAGCATTGAAAGCTGAGGAGTTGTAATATGATTACCACTCTGATCATCGTAACAAATACCTTTTGTAAGTACGTTTTCGTTAGGATCTTTTTCCCAACCTGCACCATTGTTCCAGAAAGCTATAAGATATTTCTGTGCAGGATAATTATCAACACCCCATTTGAAGAAATCAAGTGCATGCTGCCAATCACCTGTATCCTGTTCACCAAGGTCCTGAACAACAGGAGAGGTGATTGAACTACTATTATCATCTTTTTCTATATAATATCTCCATGTACCGTTACTACCCGCTGAGTCAAATTCAACAATGATGTTCACATCATCCGTTGAACCTATTTTCTCCATCTCATTGATATCTTCTTTTCCAGCACTGGAAAGATTGTTATCACCGTTGATGAAAAGAAGTAAAGTCCATTCTTTTTCACTAGTGACATCCGCTTTAACACTAACAAAAGTGAAAGCGATCATTAGTACGATTAACCAAGTCAGTTTTCTCATAGTATCCTCCATAATTGTGTTAACACATCATTATACCATACATGAGCATAAAAATATACTATTTTTTGCTCAGTTTACTCGCTATGCTCGTGATGGGCAGAAAAGCACTGCCGATGATCCTTTTCAGGCTGTGCTCAGCAAAGCTGAGAGTTAGGGTTCGGAAAACAAAGTTTTCCAGTAAAGCATTGAAGGATTTAAAAACCCATAGAAATATGTTTCAATATTCCTTAGAATCTGTTTTATAATCCGCAGGTCCTGTCAGCTATGATGTGCAACTCAAAACATCCCTAGTGAAACAGAACCAGAGTTTTGATTTCCAATCTCCGCCGCCACCCGCTGAGGTTTATCCTACATCTATACTTTGAATATTTTTTCCGAAAGTGAGCGAGAGTGGCAGTTCGGCTCGCAACTCTGTTGCTTTTCGCAGGGTCCGTATCCCTGGCTGCCGAACTGCAAAATGTTATTTTTAATCGAGTTGTTCGCTTACGTTTACTATGTCTCTGTTCACTTTATCCATAGCCTCATTTAGTTTAGAAACCACACTATCATGTCCTTGATAAACCCTTTTTATTTGCTGCAGAAGATCAATAACCTGTCTAAAAAGCCTTATTATATCACCTTCCGAAAGATGGGTAAGAGACAATAATTGACTAAACTCTGCCCCTTTAGTCCATGCTTTTGCAGCTGGTATTATATCAAGATATATCTGTTTTCCAGGCTCGATTCCAAAACGTATCTCCTCTTTTCTAATAGAGGCTACGATCTTTTTCGCCTTTCTAATATTGTGATAGGTCTCATCTATTTCAACTCTTAAGAAACCATCTTTCTTAGGATTTAGTTCATAAACCATACATGCACATAGAATATTTATATCATCAGCTGAGAACGTCTCAATAACACCATCAAAAGCAAGTTCCACCACCATAAGCTCATATCCATATATCCTTGAACCCATCTTTCCTCTTGCTGTAAGATCGTTTCCTTCAACATAACCAGCCTTTTCAAGAAATTTTTTCTTCTTTAAAAACATCTGAAAATAATCTACTCTATTCTCTTCAACTTTCTGTTTAATCTCATTGATCCTTCGATTATATTTTCTTATTTTAGAACTTATATTCCTGCATTTTCTCTGATCAGGACAATTTGTACATTTTAATGCTTTGAGTTTCTTATTAATTCTGTTCAAACGCTGCCTTGATCTGGTCTGATCTCTTCTGAATTTTGTTATTCTTCTTTTCCCATATTTTCCGGATTGTATCGCTTCTGTTGCTTCCTTTAATTTTGCAGAATATTTAAATTTCTTTCTTGATAGTGAATGAAATTTCTTAAATTCTTCATAATCAAGACACTCCATCTCCTCAGTACTTTCGTCTATGATCTCCTGTTTACCATCTATTTTTTCCTTAAGCTCTTCTTTTTTTGATCTATCCAGATACTGTGCAAAAGACATATTAAGTATTTCTCTTATCTTTGCATTCTCATACTGATCTACGAGATTAAGAACAGTATTGTAGGAGAGTTTGAACTGACTTTCAAGAGGTTCCAGACGTTTTTCATCCATTATTCTTACTACTTCATCTATTTTTAAAAAAGATGAATCCATCATTGATACTACATGACCTTTTTCATCGATACCTCTTCTGCCTGCTCTACCTGCCATCTGAAAATACTCATTGTTCTTCATATATCTGAATTCTATACCGTCATATTTTTCAAGCGAAGCAAATACCGCAGTCTTAGCTGGCATATTGACTCCAACTGCAAAAGTCTCTGTAACAAAAATAACTCTAAGAATACCTTCACCAAAAAACACTTCAATCACTTCTTTCATAACCGGTAAAATACCCGCATTATGAACACCTATTCCTTTAAGAGCAAGTTTTTTTATCATCTGGAAAGATGGGCTGTTAGAAATACTATATTTTTCAGCAACTTCATCTAAGGTCTTCTGAACTCTTGCTTTTTCTTCTTTGCTAAGAAAATCAAACTGTTTTGCCGTCTCTTTTGCATATCTGAAACATCCTTCTCTTGAAAAGACAAAACATATAGCAGGCAATCTGTCTTTATTTTTTAATGCGGATACCAGAAGGTTTATATTCTTCATTGAATATTTCTTTGCCTGCAATGAAATTGTTTTTGTTGAATAAGTTTTTAAAAATTTTTCTATCGTTACAATACCCGCTCTTTTGCTAAAAACATTATGAAAAAGTGGGACTGGTCTTTCTTTCTTCTCTATAAGACTGACCTCATGTTTCTTTATATCTCTTATCCAACCCGCAAGTTCATGAGCATTTGGAATAGTAGCAGAAAGAGCTAAAAATCTCATTTGAGGAAGAGCGAATATTATACTTTCCTCCCAAATAACTCCTCTTTGTAAATCGTTAATATAATGGACTTCATCAAAAATAACATGACTTACATCAGAAAGTTCTTCTTTTTCGGCAAAAAGCATATTTCTAAATATCTCAGTAGTCATTATTAGAACCTGAGCACCTGGATTTATACTGATATCTCCGGTAAGTATACCTACTTTATCTCCGTATAACCTTGAGAAATCCCTATACTTCTGATTTGATAAAGCTTTTATTGGAGCAGTATATACCGCTCTTTCGCCTTCCTGTAAAAAGTTTTCTATCAAATACTCTGCTATTAGAGTCTTTCCGCATCCTGTTGGTGCTGCTACAACAACACTTTTTCCCTTTCCAAGATCCTCTACAGCCTGGACCTGGAAATCATCCATTATCAAGCCTTTATATTGCATTTAGATACCATCCTTAGGGCAGCAAAGCTGCCGATTTGCATTTTTTAAATAATATTCAAAACTATATAGATCAGAATAAAAAATGCTGATGACAACCTTGGGTTGTGTATTCACCTTTGGTGAAGTGCTTTGCTTTGCAAAGAGTTTAATCCTTTTTGCTTTAGCAAAAACATATTGGCGTTAAGCCAATCATCATCAGCTACCGCTGATCTAATATTCTTTTACAACCTCTACCCCTGTATAGTAAAACTTTATTATATCTTTAAATTTAAATCCCTGTTTGGACAAACCTATTGCTCCCCATTGACACATACCAACACCATGTCCTGAGCCATGACCTTTTATCTTATAACCTTCATATTCAATATTATTTCTTTTTTCTTCATTCTCTATCACTATCTTTTTTATCATATCTTTCTTTCTTCCAGGAAGCAGTTCACTAAGCTTTTCTATCTTTTCCTGTATTTTATCGCTTTGACCACCATAAGGAACAAGATCAAAATTCATACTCCACATACTACCCGCACCAACTCTAAGTCTGAAAAAGTTCCCTTTGACTACCTTTTCTCCATTAGTTCCAGTCAAACGAATCGTCTTTACTCGTCCGTATGCATCCGAACCTTCTTTTGATATACGTATTATTCTTCCGATATTCTGATCTTTCATAAGTCTTGAAAGTCTTGAAAGTTTAAGGTCGTACTCCCAATTAGCTCTTGGCGATTCCTTACAAAACTCACACCATCTTCCACGAAGATAAGGAACAGCATCTCCACCTTCCCAAACATCTTCGTTGTTTGCAGTAGCTCCACCACATGCAGAGAAATGATAAGCTGAGATAAGTTCGTCATCATATTTAATAATAAGACCCTCTGTAGAATCTACAGCATCCCTTATCTGCTGCGTTTCAGCATCATAACCATCATAGACCTGACAGTGTGTAGTGTTGCATAGATCAAACCCCTGAGAACCATGTTTATTACGATTTTTAAGTGCATATGTCCTACATACAACCGAAAGAGTCTTCATAGATTCAAAAGGCGAAGATGTCAGTAATTCTTTTCCAATTACACCATATAGATAATATTTCATAGACAAGACGTTTATTACGTTGATCTTATTTGATCTTTTATAAAGAAGAAATCTACCTCTAAATGTTTTTTTATCATATCTTATCATTCCAGAAACAGGATATATATCAAGAGTATCTCCACGCATATCTATATTTGAATTAATTAAAAAACCTGTCCTGGTAGTCTCGAATTCTATGCTTTTTTCTCTAACAACCTCTCTATCCGAAGCTGTCTTTATTATAAGTCCTCTTTCTGATTCGAGAACAACTGACTTTTGATCTATATCAATACCTATTCTTATATCCGGAGTTTTTGAAAAACACTGAATTATTAAAAATAATATAAAAATCACTGATATATATTTAGATCTCATTTTTTTGCCTTTCCAAGAAACCTTTCTTCTTCACTGAAAATACAGCCACAATAGTTTTGTGTATATAACCCCATATTTTTAGCTAGTTTTTCATCATAACTATCTCGAATATCATAATAAAAATAATCTACTTCAAATTCTTTAGCAGCCTCTTCAGCAGCTTTGATTATACTATCGTGCATTTGCATAGGAGATGAAAAAAGTGTAGTCGTAAATATCTTAAAACCGTTTTCTTTGGCAAAGCGAGCTGTCTTTTTCAATCTTAGCCTGTAACATTCAAGGCAATTTTTTTTACAACCGGTATGCTCGAAAAAGGATTTTAATGAATAAAAGTTATCTTCAAAGAGCTTTATATTTTCTTTAAAAACAAACTTTTTCAATACTTCTTTTCTTTTTCTAAACTCTTTGACTCCATGTATATTAGGATTAAACCAGAAAACAGAAGGTCTTATACCATCTTTAAAAAAAGAATAGAAATTAAGAAAACATGGTAGACAACATTTATGTACGAGCATCTCTATTCTTCCGGACACAGTTTCACCTGTTAATGTTGAGGTATCTGTATGCTGCATCAGTCGCTATTCTCCCTCTATTTGTCCTGCTTATAAATCCAAGCTGTAAAAGAAATGGTTCATATACTTCATATATACTTGCCGCTTCTTCTCCAATACTCATTGCTATTGTATCAAGACTTGCAGGTCCACCATCGTATTTTTTTATTAAAGTGTTAAGTATCTTCCTATCCATAAAATCCAGACCCATATCATCTATTTCAAGTATTCTTAATGTTTCCTTTACCATTTCAAGATCCACTTTGGTCTTGTTATGTCTTACCGCAAAATCTCTTACTCTTCTGAGTATTCGTATTGCTATTCTCGGAGTACCCCTTGAGCAACCTGCAAGTTTTAAAAGAGCATCATCATCAAGATCTATACCTATAAGCTCAGCATATCTTTTATCTATTAGAGCTAAATCCTTATCATCGTAATAATCTAATCTGATGTGCATACCAAACCTTGATCTAAGTGGTGATGATAATTTACCTGACATCGTAGTAGCGCCAACAAGAGTAAACTTCTTCAAGGGTAAGGTTATTGATTTTGATGTCTGACCTTTCCCGATCAGTATATCCAATCTATACTCCTCCATAGGAGAATAAAGGACTTCCTCAACTGTTCTTGATAATCTATGTATCTCATCGATAAAAAGAATATCATTATTATTAAGATCTGTGAGCATCTTTGCTATATCACCGGTCTTTGTTAATGTCGGCGCGGAAGTAATCTTAATATTTGAATTCAGTTCTTTTGCAACAATAGTAGCAAGTGTGGTCTTCCCCAATCCTGGAGGTCCTGATAGAAGTATATGATCCGAAGAATCTCCACGGGAAATAGCTGAATCTATAAGAAGTCTCATCTTATCTTTAGCTTTCTTCTGACCAATAAACTCTTTTAGATTAGTGGGTCTAAGACTACTGTCCAGATCGTTTCTTTCTTTCGGGTCTACAATTCTAGATACTTTCTCTTCAATCATCTATTATACTTCCTCTATTTCTGTGATCGCATATTTTAATAATTCTTCAACATTTGCATCCGTTTCAAACTCTTTTTGAGCTTTTTTCAACACTTTTCTAACAGCTTCTCTTGAATATCCAAGGTTTTCAAGAGCTTCTCTTGTCTCTGAAAAAGCTCCTGGTGATACACTATCATTATCGTCAGATAGGTTCTTAAAGTTTATCTTACCTTTAAGCTCCAGAATTATTCTGCCAGCGCCTTTTTTGCCTATTCCACTGACTTTTGAGAGTTCGTCTACATCCTCTTCATTGACGATCTTTATTATCTCACTTGAATTATATAAAGATATTATATTTAAAGCAGTTTTTGGTCCTATCTTAGATACCGATATAAGTTTTCTAAATATCTTTTCATCATCCTCTGTTAAAAATCCGAAAAGCTCCATATCATTTTCTCGAACAGCAAGATATGTATATACTAAGACCTCATTTCCAACCTTAAGATCATCATAGTACCTAATTGGCATATTTATAAGATATCCAACACCTGCACATTCAACTACAATATGATCTGTATTTTTATGCGTTAACAAACCTTTGAAATATTTATACATCTATTTTTTTCTCCCTCTTTTAAAAACAGGAATTAGGATTTAGGGGTTAGGGATTAGGGATTAGGGTAGGTTTGATTTTCCTGCTTTCTATTCTCTTTTCCCTACTTTCTGCTTTACCCATCACGCTTTACGCTTCACGTGTTTCCTGTTCACTTTTCACTGTTCACATCTCACTGTGGTTTATCCACATGCGTTAATATGACAAATCGCTATCGCTATTGCATCCGCAACATCATCAGGTTTTGGTGTCTCTTCAAGATTTAGAATATTAACTATCCAATGCTGAACATCTTTCTTACTTGCTCGTCCATATCCCGTAACCGATTGTTTCACTTGAAGTGGTGTATACTCTGCTACTTTAAGACCATTTTTCATAGCAGAGACAATAAGTACTCCTCTTGCTTCGGATACAGACATTGCTGTAGTTATATTTTTATTGAAAAAGAGTTTTTCAATAGCCATCTCATCAGGTTGATATTTTTCAATAAGGTAGCTTATGTTTTGAAATATCTCAAGTAATCTTTGATTTTTACTCTTTTTATTATCAGTAGTTATCTGTCCATATGTTATTACTTCGTAGCCCTGTCCCTTTTTCTCAAGGACAGAGAACCCGGTAATAGCAGTACCGGGATCTATCCCTAAGACTCTCACTCTGATAATCTTTCCATTATTTCATCATCTATATCAAAATTAGCAAAAACTTCCTGAACATCATCGTCGTCTTCAAGCATATCCATAAGTCTCATCAGTTTTTTCGCTCCATTTTCGTCAAGTTTTACATAGTTTTGAGGAATCATAGTTATATCAGAACTATCTATTTTTATCCCCGCTTTTTCAAGAGCATTATTAACTGTTTCATAATCATCAGCTTCAGATATTATCTCAAAAACACTTTCATCATCTGTCTTAATATCTTCTGCACCAGCTTCAAGAACTATTTCCATCAAGGAATCTTCATCTGTATCCTCTTTAGATACAGTAATATATCCTTTTCTATCAAACATCCAGCCTACACATCCAGCTTCACCAAGGTTTCCGCCGTATTTACTAAATATATGCCTAACACTAGCAGCAGTCCTGTTCTTATTATCAGTTAGACACTGAACAAGCATCGCAACACCTTCTGGACCATATCCTTCATATATTATTTCAGTATATTCTTCACCATCAGTTCCGCCTTCGGCTCTTTTTAACGCTCTTTTGATATTATCATTTGGCATTGAGACTGATTTTGCTTTTTGAATGGCCATTCTCAGTTTTGCATTTTTATCCTCATCTGTTCCACCTTCTCTTGCAGCAAGATATATAATCTTAGCCATCTTAGAGAAGATCTTACCTTTTTTTGCGTCTTTTGCACCTTTTTTATGTTTGATGGTGCTCCACTTATTATGACCTGACATGATTAGACTCCTTAAAGGTTTTTTTATATTTTAATCTAATAATGGGAATAAATGCAAGTTATCACTTTTTACTACCTGAAACTACTTGAACATCTTATTTCTTGTTATATAATGTATTTAGTTATAAAAAAATATATTGAGGATAAAATGAAGAATCAATTAAAAAACGATATGTATAAAAAAATCCTGGATAACATTTCGGATGGTGTCTATTTTGTTGACAAGGAAAGAAAGATCGAATACTGGAACAATGGTGCGGAAAAGATTACCGGCTATAAACAGAAGGAAGTTTTAGATAGTAATTGTTTCGATGACCTTCTCTGTCACTGTTCAGACAGTGGTGATCTTTTATGTAAGAATAATTGTCCTTTATCTTTTACTTTAAAAGATGGAAAAGAAAGAGAAGCAGAAGTATATTTACGCCATAAAGATGGAAGTCGTGTCCCGGTTAAGATCAAAGTATCTCCGGTATATGATGAGAACAATGAGATAACCGGTGCGGTAGAGATCTTTTCAGATAACTCTGAGACCCTCTCGGCATACGACATGATCGAACAACTTAGAAAACTCGCTTTTTTCGATGATACCACCAATATACCAAACAGAAAGTTCTTAGATATAAAATTAAATCAACATCTTAATGATCTTAAAGAAAACAACCTTTTCTTCGGTATAATCCTAATAAGATTTGCAAATTACAATAACGTAAAATGTAGTGCTAGCAGAGAGACAGCAGATACTATACTTAAAATAATAGCAAAGACTTTAGATGGAGTCTTAGCACCTTTTCATATCTTAGGAAGATATGATGAAGATACTTTTATGATAATACTTCCAAAAATGATCGAAAGTGATTTCAAAGATTTTGAACAAAGGATCAAAAACATTGTAAATAGATGTTCTTTTGGTCTTGATTTCTTTTCTGAAAAAAAAGAAGATTCAATAAAGATCTGTTTTTCCGGAACAGTGGTTAAATCTCGCGAAGATATAGAAAATCTGGTGATTTAAAAGTTTGGACGTTATAATAAAAAAGGCCGCAAAAGCGGCCTTTTTTTGTTTTATAAATAAAAATCAGAAATTGTCACATAACACTTCAAAATGAGCCTGCGGATGTAGACATGCAGGACATGTTTCTACAGCTTCTGCTCCTTCATGAACATAACCACAGTTTCTACATTTCCACTGTATTTTTTCATCTTTTTTGAATACTTTTCCATTTTTTACATTTTCAAGAAGTTTTCTATATCTTTCTTCATGATGCTTTTCAACTTCAGCTATCTTTCTAAAACAAACCGCGACTTTTGGGAAACCTTCCTCATCTGCTATCTTTGCAAATTCCGGATAAAGTTCAGTCCATTCTTCGTTCTCGCCATCAGCTGAAGCCTGAAGGTTTTCAATAGTAGTCCCTATCTTACCAGCTGGATAAGTAGCTGTTATTTCTGCAGGTCCACCTTCTAAAAATTTAAAGAATCTTTTTGCATGTTCTTTTTCATTATCCGCAGTTTCTGTAAAGATTCCTTCTATCTGTCTGTATCCTTCTTTTCTAGCTACTGAAGCAAAATAATTATATCTCATTCTTGCCTGAGATTCTCCAGCAAAAGCTTTAAGAAGATTTTTTTCTGTTTTTGTACCTTTAATACTACTCATTAAATTCCTCCTATATTTTTATTACATTGCTTCAAACATTGTTTTATCTACACCACAAATAGGACATACCCAAGTATCAGGGATATCTTCAAATTTAGTTCCTGGAGCAACACCTGAATCCGGGTCGCCTTTTTCAGGATCATAAACATATCCACAAGCAGTACAAACGTATTTTTCCATTTCTCCTCCTGTTTCTTTATTTATTTTATAGATTTAGCTATTTTTATTCCAAATTCCTGACATTGTTTCATACATTCCGGCCCCGGAACATATTTTTGTCTTAGTGGTTCTACTGCTTTTTCATAACCCGCTTCTTCAAGATAACCTGTCATCTGTTTGCAGGCCTCACCACTCCATCCAAAAGATCCAAATACACCGTATTTGATGTTCTTAAACCTAAGACCTTTTAAATAGGTAAGACAATCAGCCACTTTTGGAAGCAGATGATTATTAAGAGTAGAAGAACCAAAGATCACCGCACCAGCATTTAATACTTCTGTTGCAACATCACTTCGATCGTTTGAGGAAAGAGGCATGACCTTGACACTGACACCCTCGGAGATGAATCCATCCTCAATTGCTTTGGCCATCTTTTCAGTTGAACCCCACATAGTATCGTATATTATTACAGCACGATTTTCCGGTTTCTGACTACTCCATTTCTTATATAGATCAATAACAAGTTCTTTTTTTGTTCTGAACGCAGGTCCGTGATCGTTAAGAAGTATATCTATATCAAGTCCAAGATCCGGAAGTCCTTCTATAAGTTTTGCCACCTGAACTGAAAACGGTGTAAGGATATTAGCATAATATTTTTCAGCTTCCTGAACAATAATAGCCTCATCAAGCTGATCATCAAATCTTTCAGATGTAGCAAGATGAAGACCAAAACCATCCTGACAAAAAAGCGCTTTTTCCTTATCCGCATAGGTAAACATACTATCAGGCCAGTGAAGCATCCTTGTCTCAATAAACTTCAGTTCATTTTCACCAATATTGATTGAATCCCCTGTCTTTACAGGAGTTATCTCAATACCAATATCACCATAATGATCGCAAAGAGCTTTCTGTCCCATTGTAGATGCAAAAAACTTCTCAGGTTTGCATTTTTCAACAAAAAACTCAAGGCTTCCTGAGTGATCCGGTTCAGCATGATTTGAAATTATATAATCCACCTCTGAAGGGTCTATAAGTTCAGAAAGACGGGCAAGCATCTCTTCTCTAAACGGTGCTTTAACTGAATCTATTATGACTTTCTTTTCATCAAGTATCAGATATGCATTATATGTTGTACCTCTACTGGTACGATAACCATGAAAGTTTCTGATTCCCCAATCAATTGCTCCGATCCACCAGATCTTTTCTGTCATCTGCACCGGTTTAAGAAACTGCTTCATCTTTCCTCCTTAATAATTCTTCCATGCATCGGAAAGTACGGCTATATGTTTCATCTCTTCTGAGATTATATCTGCAACCTTATCTTTTCCAAGCTTTTCAGGTACTATTTCCTTTATTCCAAGATAAAAAAGTACACTTTCCTTTTCTTTTTCAATTGCGTATCTAAAAATATCATCAATAGTGTTTATTTCATTCAGATCTCTTTCAGCATTTTTCAGATTAAAAACAACTGTATCAGCCATTTCTTTAAGATAAGTAAACATCTGATTATCAGAATCGAAGTTCATATTTGTCCACTCTTCATCAGAAAAATAACTTTTAAAATCTTCAAATACCATCTTATGAACATCTTCCATATTTGCAAGATCTTCAAAAAGTGTTTTAGCTTTTGATTCTGTAGTCTTTTCAGCAGCCATTCTGTAAAAAGCTGATCCATTATCCTCTATCTTCTTTGCCATCTCAATTATTTCATAAGCATTGTATTTCATTTTCCACCTCTTGTGTTTTATTGTTTGTCAGCTGGAGGAGTAAAGATTCTTTTCCCCATTTCCTGATCTAACATAAATAATGCACTTTTATCATTTCCTATAAGTTTTAGTTTATCATTGATATCACCTACATTTGTCTCTTCCTCTACCTGCTCGGAAATAAACCATTGAAGAAAATTATCTGTAGCATGATCTTTTTCTTTCCTTGCTATATCGACTAGTCTATTTATCTTAGACGTAATAAGTCTTTCATGATCAAGCGCAGCTTTAAAAGCATCAAGCGGAGACTTCCATTTAAAAGCAGGTTTTTCAATAGCATCAAGTAATACTCTTCCGCCTCTTTCCGATACATGGTCAAATATTTTCATGCCATGCGCTATCTCTTCCTGAGTCTGAGCTTTCATCCATGCTGAAAATCCAGGTAGTCCTATTGAGTCAAAATAAGTCACCATCGATAGATAAAGATAGGATGAATAAAACTCAGCGTTGATCTGTTTGTTGAGTTCTTTTTCCATCTTCTTTGTTAACATATATTACTCCTCTCTCTTCCAAAGACCATGCACATTACAAAATTCTCTTGCTACGACTTTGTTCACATCAGCCTTAAATTTAAAACCAGGTTTATCACCAGGATTCAAAAATTTCCTATATGATTTTCCGTCAGCGATTATCTGAACCCATTCTATAAAATGTTTTTCTTCCATTGGATGTTCTGTTGATCCAACAAAGACTTCAACCATTCCATCTTCTTTCTTTACGACAGGGACATGTTTTTCAGTTGTCTGATCTGCAGTCTTTTCTTCCATATTTGTCATTGGTTTTCCACAACAGACTAACTCACCCTGTCCACCATGTAGCACCTCGATAATGTTTCCACACATCTCACATTTGTAAACTTCAAATCTTTTTGCCATGTTTCCCCCTTTATATTTTGTTAAATTTATCTTTTCCAACACCGCATACAGGACATACCCAATCTCCTGGAATATCTTCAAATGCAGTCCCAGGTGCTATTCCTGAATCAGGATCACCTTTTTCCGGATCGTATACATATCCACATACATCACAAATATACTTATCCATTTTACCATCATTTGCTAATTTTTCATCCTCTTTTTCTGACTCTTCAATAAAAGTAGCTGCTTTTTTCGGTGTTTTTCCACCTTTAACAGCATGATAATAGGCATAAGTCATTGGAGTTTCATTATTAAAAGTCACAGCATCTACAAGTTCACCTATAAAAAGAGTATGAGTGTGAACATCAACCATATCTATTATCTTAGCCTCAAGATAACCACATGTATTTTCCGTAAGATATGGAATATTGTTTTCTGTTGTCTTATACTGAGCTGTTGCAAATTTATCAATATCATTTCCACATTTAAACCCAAAATTTCCTATAAAAGGCATAGGAGTATTTTCTGCCAGTATAGATATTGTAAAATATCCATCTTTTTTCATATATGAATGTGTATGGTTTTCTTTGTTTATGCTAACAGCTATTGTTGGTATTGCAGAAGAAATCTGAAAGACGGTATTAACAATACAACCATTCATCCTTTCACCTTTCTTTCCGCTAACTATATAAAGTCCATATGATAATTTATGCAAAGTATTCAAGTTCATATTCGCTCCTTTCTGCACGCTGGACAGATTCCTCTAAAATATATATGCGTTTCCATCACAATCGAATCTTTAAGATCAAATTTAAATTTATCCTTGACCGGAATATCTAGTACTTTTTGACAATCCAAACATTTAAAATGACCATGAGTAGAAACATCACCATCAAATCTCATCTCATTTGATTCTATAACAACAGATTGAATAATATTATGTTTTTCAAAAAGTCTTAAAGTATTATAGACAGTTGTTCTTGAAAGTGTAGGAATCTCAGGATGAAGCTTCTGATAAATATCATCAGCAGTAGGATGACTTTTTGTTTCCCAAAGATATTCGAGTATTCTCTTCCTTTGATACGAAGGTCTGATATCCTTTGCTCTTAATTCTTTTTCAGCATTTCTTGTCATTCTTCCGTTCTTCAATTTTAACCCCTTTTTTTGTATTCATTACAATTTTGTATTTTATATTCTTTCACTGATAATTTCAAGTCACTTAAAAACATGACCAGCTTCCTTGTACCAAAGAAGCATATCAAGTTCCTGAGCTGGGATGTCAATAAATTTACAGAATTTTAAAAGTTCTTTTTCGATATTAAGATATCTCTTATCATTTAGATTTTTAGGTATTTCTTTTATGATCTTAAGACTTACGAGATTTTTCAGTATATGTCTATCCAAAATAGCAAGATCATGACCTAAACCAATATTTCTTAAAAAATGCGAAGCCTCTTTTAATCCATAACCCTTAATGTTCTCTCTAAGCCATAATCTCATAGCTCGATTATCTTTAAAACTATTTAAAAATTCTTTGATCTTTACTTTTCCATCAACAATAAATCTATCTCTAGCCATTATTGCAAATTCTGATTTTCTGTTTTTAAACCTGACCTCGTTTATACATTCGAGATAATCCTCTCTTGAACCTTCAACTAGATGTCCCTTTTCTTTAATTACACAAACAGCATTCCAACATCTTACAGCTTTTGATTGAGGTGTAAAAATACAGAAGACAAGCTCAGAAAGTATATCTTCTTCTGAACCTATCTCCCATTTATTTCGAAACTCTTTTAATCTTTCTTTGATAGTATCTTTTATCTGAGTGTAGAGCTCCGTTATCTCTTTTGTTAAAACCTTATCGTATTCTTTCATACTTCTAGATTTACTAGTTTAGTACTTACTCCAGGTAATACAGAGATCTTTCTTGCCAGTTCTTCATGTTTATCAGAATCTCCTACCATCTCAAGAATAAGTAGGCCTGATTCGGAACAGTTTTCAAGGACTCCGTCGTGGATTCCAAGTCTTGTCTTGACAAGACAACCCCATTCTGTAAGTATCTTCTGCACGTTTACAGCTGATTTTTTTCTTCCGTCAACCAAGATAAGTAGTAAAGTCTTCTTCATTCTGTCCCCCCAATTTTTGATTGCATTTTATTACATTTTTTATAACCATATCAATTATAACATGTTAAAATTTAATTACAAATCATAAAGCTTATAATAGATTTTAAATAAAAGTTAAAGATAAAAAAAAAGCACCCCGAAGGGTGCTTTGATTTTTTTATAAAACTTATCTATTAGAATCTCTCTTTGTGTATTTTGTATGAAGAAGATGATGTGATTTTTCTCCAAGAGGTTCTTTAAGAAACTCTTTATAAATTACATCGATCGATGGATTCTTATGAGATTTTCTGATCTCCATCTGTGCATCTTCACAGTATATTGATTCCATTCTCGCCTGTCTTTTTTCAGGTGAAGTTGGTCTTGGCTGTCCGCCACCACCAATACATCCACCAGGACAACACATGATCTCAATAAAATGATAATCAGCTTCGCCTGCTCTCACTTTATCAAGGATCTTTCTTGCATTTGAAAGTCCGTTAGCAACAGCTACTTTAACAGGTATGTCTCCAACCTGAACAGTTGCTTCCTTAACGCCTTCAAGTCCTCTACACATAGTAAGGTTAACATCAGGAAGTTCTTCACCAGTTACAACTTCATAAACTGTTCTAAGAGCAGCTTCCATAACTCCACCTGTTGCTCCAAATATAGCAGCAGCTCCAGTAGTGATTCCAAATGGAGCATCATATTTTTCTTCGTCTATGACTGCAAAATCTACACCAGCTACTTTAAACATCTTAGCAAGTTCTCTTGTTGTAAGAACTACATCAACATCCTGATAACCGCTATCTTTCATCTCCGGCCTGTTACATTCGTATTTCTTTGCAGTACAAGGCATTATTGAGATCGATTTGATAGTCTTCGGATCAACTCCTGATTTTTCAGGATAATAAGTCTTAGCAAGAGCACCAAACATCTGCTGAGGTGACTTACATGAAGATACATGATCAAGACAATCAGGGAAGAAAGTCTCAACAAATTTGATCCAACCTGGTGAACAGGAAGTGATCATTGGAAGTGTGCCATTATTTTTAAGTCTGTGAAGAAGTTCATGACCTTCTTCAATAATTGTAAGGTCAGCAGTAAAATCGGTATCGAAGACTTTATCAAAACCAAGTCTTCTAAGTCCAGCAACTAGTTTACCAGTTGAAAGGAAACCTGCATCAAGACCGATAGCTTCACCTATTGATACTCTAATAGCTGGTGCAGTCTGAACAACAACATGAGTATTAGGATCTTCTATCCATTCCCAAACTTTAGCAGTCTCATCATTTTCATGAAGAGCACCTGTTGGACATACATTTATACACTGTCCACAATAAGTACAGGTAGTATCCTGAAGCTTTTTACCAGCAGTTGTATAAGCGATCTTCTCGTATCCTCTTTTGTGGAATTCAAGAGCATTTACTGTCTGAACTTCCTGACAAGCTCTTACACATCTACCACAGTTTATACATTTATCATGTTCTCTAACTATGATCCCGTTTTCGTCATCAATATCGTATCCAGGAAGCTGAAGTGCGAAATCGACTTCAGTGATTCCGAAATCAGCTGCAAGGTCCTGAAGTTCACACTGTGTATTTCTTTCACAGTTAAGACAATCCATTGGATGTCTTGAAAGAATAAGTTCAAGAGCCATCTTTCTTGCAGCTCTTACTTCTTTAGTGTTTGTCTTTACTTCCATTCCTTCATAAACATTATAAGCACATGATGGCTGGAAAGTTCTCTGTCCTTCTATCTCAACTACACAAAGTCTACAACTTCCTACCTGTCTGAGATCAGGATGATAACAAAGCACAGGTATCTTAATTCCAGCTTCTTTACATGCATCAAGTACTGTATAATTTTCCGGTACATTATAACTCTTTCCATCTATTTTAATATTAACATTTTTCATTATCTTGCTTCCTCCTTAACACCCTGTCTTAGTTCATCTGCGAAGTGTTCTATACAGTCAAGGAAAGGATTAACAGCTGCCTGACCCAAACCACAGAATGAAGATCTCTTCATTACTTCACAAAGTTCTTTCATCTTTGTGATATCTTTTTCACTGCCGTTTCCAGCAGCTAGTCTTTTTACCATCTCATCAAGTCTGAAAGTTCCTTCTCTACATGGAGTACATTTACCACATGATTCATGTTTAAAAAACTGTGATATAGAAGTAAGATAATCAACTACATCTACATCTTCTGAACAGAAAAGAATAACACCTGAACCGTGAGTTAGGTTAGCGTTTGCAAGAGTAGCAAGATCAAGTTTGATATCAAAGTTCTTCTCAGGAACGATGTTTCCTGATGAACCACCGATATGAGCAAATTTTACTTTCTTTCCTGATTTTGTTACTTTTGCTATATTTTCGAATACTTCTCTAAGAGATATACCCATAGGTACTTCAATAAGACCTTTTTCGTTTATATCACCTATGATTGTAAATACTTTTGTTCCAGCTGAACCTTCAACACCAGTCTTTTTAAACCACTGAGCACCTTTAGTGATGATCTGCGGAATATTTGCGAAAGTCTCAACATTATTAACTATTGTTGGTTTGTTCCAGAGTCCGCTTACTGGAGGATATGGAGGTTTAAGTCTAGGCTCTCCTCTTTTTCCTTCAATAGATTCTATAAGAGCAGTCTCTTCACCACAAACATAAGCTCCACCACCAAAGCAGACTTCAAGATCGAATGAGAAATCACTGCCAAGGATGTTGTTTCCAAGAAGATTGAGTTTCTTAGCATCATCTATTGCTTTCTGAATTCTTTCTATTGAGAGTTTGTATTCTCCTCTGATATAGATAAATCCTTTGTTAGCACCAATAGCATATCCGCATATAGCCATTGATTCAACTACTGAATGAGGGTCACCTTCCATTATAAGTCTGTCTTTGAAAGTTCCCGGTTCACCTTCATCAGCATTACAGATAACATATTTTTGATCTGCTTCTGTTCCATAAGTGAATTCCCATTTTCTTCCAGTTGGGAAAGCAGCTCCGCCTCTTCCTCTTAGTTCTGAAGCTTTTACTTCATCTATGACCTGTTTTGGAGACATCTGCGCAAGAACTTTACCAAGAGCTTCATAACCATCATTTGCGATATATTCGTTTATATCATCAGGATTTATTCTTCCTGCATTTTTTAGGACTATTCTTACCTGACCATCAAGGAGTTTTTCTTCAGCGTTTGCCACAACATCAGCAGCTCCTTTACCTTTTGCGATAAGTCTTGTAAGAGCTCTTCCTTTTACAAGATGTTCTTCAACAAGCTCAGCTACGTCGTTTATAGTTACGTTTTCATAAGCTGTTCCTTCAGTATATACGATCATTCCAACACCGCTGAAGCCAAGTGAACCTGTCTCTATTACTTTTATCTCATTCTCAAGACCTTTTTTTGAAAGTTCTGAGATAAGTGCTTCTTTTACACCTTTTGCACCCTGGAGTACGGATGGTGTATCCATACCTATTAAAATGTGCGATCTGAAAAATTTCATCTGTTTACTCCGCCTTATTTATATTTTTCGATTATTCCCTTGACCATTGAAGGATCAAGGTTTCCATGTACATCCTCGTTGATCATGACCGCAGGAGCGACTGCACAAACACCAAGACAAGCTGTAGTCTCAAGAGTGAAAGTACCACAAGGGGTTGTCTCTCCTACTTCAATTCCAAGCTCACTTTTAAAAGCTTCAAGGACGTCTTTAGCACCTACTACATGACAAGGTCCTGATTCGCACATCCTTATAACATATTTTCCTCTTTTTTCAGTTGAAAACATACTGTAGAAAGATGTAACACCATATAATTTATTTAGGGGTACACCTGTCTTTTCTGCGATCTTTTTCATACAATCTTCGCAGATAAAGTTCTCGCCACTTGCATCCTGAACCATATGCAGAATATGCATAAGGTTTCCTTTTTCAGGAGAGTATTTGTTTAAAATACTTTCCACATCAACATTACAACAAGCCATCTGACTTTCCTCCGTGTTTTATTTTTTTATATTATTATAGTACTTCTGCTCTTTAAAATGAGTATGAAGATATTTGTGAGACTTTTCCCCAAGAGGCTCACCAAGATATTCATCATACAACTTTTTGATAAATGGGTTTTCATGTGATTTTCTTAGTTCCATAGAACTATCACCTTTATATATACCCTCTATTCTTTTCTTTCTCACTTCTGTATTAGTTGGAATAGGCTGTCCGCCACCACCAATACATCCACCAGGACATGCCATTATCTCAATAAAATGATAATCGACTTCACCAGCTCTTACTTTTTCCATAAGCTTTCTGGCATTTGCAAGTCCCGATGCAACTGCAACTTTTACTTCGACTTCTTTTCCATCTATTTTAGTTTTTACTGCTGCTTCTTTTACACCATCGAGTTTTAGACCTCTTACCGCTTTATAATCGATATTCTCGATCGAATGTCCTTCAAGAACTTCAAGAGCGGTTCTGAGAGCAGCTTCCATAACTCCACCTGATGCTCCGAAAATAAGAGCAGCACCCGTTGACATTCCGAGAGGATTGTCCGGCTGCTCATCTGGAAGATTTACAAAATCAAGATTTCTCTGTCTGATCATCTTTGCAAACTCTCTAGTAGTTACAACTATATCAACATCAGACCATCCATCAGCACCAAGCTGTGGTCTCTTTGATTCATCTTTTTTTGCTGTACATGGCATTACAGATATCACTCTGATCTTTGAAGGGTCAATACCTTCCTTTTCAGCAAAAAAGGATTTAACCATAGCTCCAACCATAGCCTGAGGAGACTTAGCTGAAGAAAGGTTAGGTACAAGCTCAGGGAAGAAAGTCTCAAGGAAGTTTACCCATCCAGGAGAACATGATGTAAGCATAGGAAGTGTTCCACCTTCCTTTACCCTTTTAATAAACTCATATCCCTCTTCCATTATTGTAAGATCAGCTCCGAAATCAGTATCAAAGATATGATCGAATCCCATCTTTCTCATTGCAGCAAAGATCTTACCTGTTACAATAGTTCCAGGCTCAAGTCCAAATTCTTCACCTAAGGTTACTCTTACACTAGGTGCTACCTGGACTACCGTTATAATATCAGGATCCATTATTGCATCCCATACTTTTGCTGTATCATCCTGATCCTTAAGTGCCGCTACAGGACAGTTAAGAACACACTGACCACATCCAACACAAACAGAATCCTGAAAACCTACATTAAAAGGTGTACCGACTTCAGCGTTGAAACCTCTTTTCTTTGAATAGATCGCTCCAACTGTCTGAACAGTGTTGCACATAGTCTCACATCTTTTACAATAGATACATTTTTCGCCATCGTATCTTAAAGAGTTTGCTGCAGAATCTTTTCCTCTATCACTCTTGTCACCTCTGTATGGTACTATCTCAATACCATGCTCGGCTGCAAGATCCTGAAGTTCACATCTTGTGTTCTTCTCACAGGTAAGACATGTAGTCGGGTGATCTGAAAGAATAAGCTCAAGAACAAACTTTCTGGCTTTTCTTACTTTTTCACTATGTGTTAAGACTTTAAGTCCCTGACATACAGGAGTTGTACATGAAGTTACAAGCCTTCCCGTATTTTCTATCTCAACAAGACACATCCTACATGCACCGATTTTCTGAAGATTTTCAAGAAAACATAGAGTAGGTATTCTAACGTCGGCTTCTTTTGCAGCCTGTAGAATTGTAAAATCCTCAGGAACGCTCACCTTCTTATTATCAATATACACATCTATCATCCGGGCCTCCTGATCACTCTTGGGTTATCGCATCAAACGGACACTTTTCGTAGCAGCTTCCGCATTTGATACAACCTGACTGGTCTATGACATGTTTTTCTTTTCTTTCACCTGTTATAACATCGACAGGACATGCCTTTTTACAGATTCCACAACCGACACATTTATCTGTAATCTCATATTTTACAAGATCTTTGCAGACCTTAGCTTTACATTTGCCTTTTTCTATATGTTCTATATATTCGTCTTTAAAGAATCTTAAAGTCGAAAGAACAGGATTAGGAGCTGATTGTCCAAGACCACAAAGAGATGTCTCTCTTATATTCTGAGCAAGTTCGGTCAGTTTATCAAGGTCTTCTATCTTTGCTACTCCTCTGGTTATCCTATCCAGGATCTCATACATCCTTTTAGTCCCGATTCTACAAGGAACACATTTTCCACATGATTCATCTACACAAAACTGCATAAAGAACTTTGCAAGATCAACCATACAAGTCTTTTCACTCATAACGATAAGTCCACCTGAACCCATCATAGTACCAAGCTTCTTAAGCGAGTCGAAATCTACTGGTGTATCAAGATATTCCTCGGTTATACATCCACCTGAAGGTCCTCCTGTCTGTGCAGCCTTAAATTTAAGTCCGCCCGGAATACCTCCGCCAATATCAAATATTATCTCTCGAAGAGTAGTACCCATTGGCACCTCTACAAGACCAGCATTAGCGATGTCACCGGCAAGTGCAAACACTTTTGTACCAGGACTTCCTTCTGTTCCTATCTTTCTAAACTCATTCGCTCCATTAAGTATTATCCATGAAACATTAGAATAAGTCTCGACATTGCTTATCATAGTTGGTCTATGGAAAAGACCTTCTGTTGTAGGATAAGGTGGTCTAGGACTAGGCTCACCTCTTTTTCCTTCAATAGAATGCATAAGAGCAGTCTCTTCACCACATACAAAAGCTCCGGCACCGATCCTAAGTTCCAGATCAAAAGAAAAACCACTTCCAAGTATATCATCACCAAGAAGACCGTATTTTCTCGCCTGTGAGATCGCAAGATTGATTCTTTCTATTGCAAGCGGATACTCAGCTCTACAATAGATGAAACCTCTACTTGCTCCGGTAGCATAACCTGCTATTATCATACCTTCAAGCACAAGATGCGGATCGCCTTCAAGTACGGATCTATCCATAAAAGCACCAGGGTCACCTTCATCAGCGTTACACACTATATATTTAGGATCGTTCTCTGCTTTAGAGAGGAATTCCCATTTAAGTCCTGTCTGGAAACCACCGCCTCCTCTACCTCGAAGTCCTGAATCCTTCACTTCTCTTATAATATCTTCCGGTTTTTTCTCAAAAGCTTTTGCAATAGCTTCATAACCATCTCTTGCAAGATATTCCTCGATCCTTGTAGGATCAATAAATCCACAGTTTCTTAGTACTATCTTTTTCTGTCTTTTGAAAAAATCGATCTCATCTATCTTCTGAAGCACGCTTTCATCAGGATTTGTGTAAAGATATTTCTCTACAGTCCTTCCTTTAATAAAATGTTCCTGTACGATCTCTTCCATGTTCTCAGGTTTGAGTTTCTTATAGAAGATCCCTTCAGGATAGACAACGACTATCGGACCCATCTCACATGCTCCCATACAGCCGGTCTCTATTATAAGTACTTCATCTTTAAGATTGTTTTTCTCAACTGATTCTCTTAAAGCTTTAGAAACAGCACCACAACCGGATGAAATACAGCCGGCTCCAGCACAAACAAGTACGTGTAATCTATAGCTTGCCATATTTCCCCCTTATTTGTATTTTGCGATAATATCGTCTATTTCTTTTGCAGAGACTCTTTTAAAAATATCTTCGTCGTTTACCGTAACAACAGGAGCAAGTGAACACGCTCCAACACATCTTACAGTCTCAAGAGAGAACAGACCATCATCGGTCGTTCCTCCCACTTCAATACCAAGCTTTTCAGAAAACTGTTCCACAAGCTTGTTAGCTCCCCTTACATAACACGCTGTACCTGTACAGATCTTAACAACATATTTACCTTTTGGCACCATTGTAAAAAAATGATAAAAAGTAATAGTTCCATATACCTCAGATAGAGGAATATTAAGACCTTCCGAGATCCTTTTCTGGATCTGCGGAGTAAGTGCACCGTAATGAGTTTGAGCTTTATGAAGGACGTTTATTAAAATACCTTCATTATCTCTATTCTCTTCGATTATGTTGTCAAGCAAACTAAAATCAGTTTCTTTTCCATTTTCGCAGCTACATACCATAATTCACCTCTCAATCAAAGACACTTACTATTTTTCTGAAGAAAAGACCATATCTCCAACTATATTTCCGTTAACGACATGCTCAGCAACTATTCTCTTTGCACCTTCAGCATCGACTTTCTTGTAAATTACCTTCTGTCCGTCTTTTTCTACTTCAACTAGAGGTTCCTGCTCACAATAACCCATACAACCGCTCTGAGATACTATGACATCAGCAAGATTTCTTTTTTCGATTTCTTCCATTATAGAAGAAGTTACATCTCTTGCACCAGCTGCTATACCACAAGTTCCCATTCCAACTGTGATCTTTGCAGTCGCTTTTCCTTCTCTTGTCTTAAGTTCCTTAACAGCTTTTTCCTTAAGTTTCTTGAGTTCATTTAAAGTAGTCATTTGCTACCTCCCCAAATTTTTTAATCCCTCATTTATATCTTTTTTTAGCAATTTTTGAACATCTAAAGAATTTATAGGCACTTCCCCAAGCACCTCTTTCCACTCTCTTGAATCAATTGAATAATCTGAATTATCTTTTTTATAGGTGAATTTAAAATCTATATCAGGATTAAGTACAATAAGTGAACGAATTGCACCGGCAATGTCGCCTATAGGTGGTCTATCAATATGTGAGTTTTTCATCACAGCTTCCAGTTTAGTCCCCTTTCCTTTTTCAGAAGCGATCTTAAACTCCCCCTCACACATCTCGGTGATCTGCCTTATAAAAGGGATCCCAAGACCAACACGTCTGGTCGTTCTTGTTGTTATAAAGGGACTTTTGATCGACTGTGCAAAGTCGTTATCCATCCCCTGACCATTGTCTGTTATTTTCAATGTCAGTATATCATTTATCGTGCTTTCGTCAAGTGTAATCTCTATAAATGACGCTTTTGCCTTTATTGAGTTTTCTACAAGATCTAAAATGTTAAGTGCCAGCTCTATCATCATGGTAATTAATCCTCTTTATAGTAAAAGTTGGAGGTCAACAGATTCTTAATAACCGATTCCTTATCCGGCTTTGATTCTATCAAAAAGCACCGGTGACCTATCCAGTCAATAAAATGTGCATCAGAATTTCTTATAGTCTTTTCCATTCCCTTTTTATCAAAACCGTAAATCTCAAAAGTCATATCCTGATATTTATCAGGTATAAAACCGAGGGTGGCAAGAATGGAGTAATAATCTCTATCGATATGCGAAAAAAAGAAAAAACCATCATTTTCCTTTACAAGTTTAATTACATCATCACAAGGAAGTGTTGCCTGATTTAGAAATATCTTTTCATGTCTTATTATATTTTCATCTTCATCTACTACAAGTTGATAACCGTTACGATCCTCGTCGATCTCAATAGGAAGAAGCTTCTCGTGAAGTTTTTTCTCAACAGCTCTCGCCTGAGATATTTCTGAAAAAAGAGCTACTACATGAAATTCCTCGGCAACTGTTATTTCCATTCCACATAAGACTATTATATTATTTTTTTCACCCAGTCTTTGAGCTACCTCACAGTTTCCGCATGAATTGTGATCGGTTATAGCAATTACATCTATATTAAGCTCTTTTGCTTTCTCAATGATATTTTTCGGAGACATATCAAGAGATGCACAGGCTGATAACACACTATGAATATGTAGATCCGCTTTCAAAATGCTTTTTTTCATCTTACATTAAGTTCTAAAAGACTCTGACTTATCTGAAAAGCATTTTTTTCTGCTGTAGCAATGACTATATCTTCGTCTAAAGCTTTTTTTAGCATCTCATCGTTTGGTTTTCTTGAGTTTGCGAGTATGATAAACTTAATATCCTTCAATATACATACAGCTATTACATTCTCATGAGAAAGTATAGTTACGAGAAGACTCTCATCAGGACAGTTTGCCATGACATCCGAAAGCATCTCAGATACATAGCCTCTTTCTATCTCCATATCATCATTTATCGATGTATGAAGCTTCAACGATAATTTTTCTATTATCTCACTTATTCTCATCTTTTATCCTCTTTCCGGAAGAAATATCACCCAGCTCTTCCTTGATGTTTTTTATCTTTTCTTTAAGAACAAAAATACAATCAAATTTGGAAGCTTTTCCCTGTACGACATCCTCTGCAAGTGTCTCACATGTCGGACAACCACATATACCACAATCTATTCCCGGGAATTCCTTCATAAGAACATCTATCTTCTCTGCTTTTTCCATAGCTTTTTCAATATCTGTATCCAGTCTGTTTATACTTCTTGGCTGAAGCTTTCTACCTTCATTAAAGAATTCCATGATAAAGAACTTCATATCGTAATCTTCAAACACTTTTTCTCTTTTAACAGTTGATTCTTTCATTCTTCCGGCTAACCTTTTAAGCCTGGTCTTTGCCATGAACTTATCAGTTGGAGCAAGCACTCCGCCAACACATCCAGGTATACAAGCCTGGACTTCTATGAATTCATAGGATGAGAACTCTTTATCATCAACATTCTCAAAAAAAGAGATTATATTATGAATACCCGCAACGGCTATCTTCTTTTCCACATGAACGTTTCTTATCTCACCTTCGTGAACGCCCCAGATAATACCGTATTTTCCGGCATGTTCGTAGTTTTTCGTCTCTTTTATCTCCTGTATCCTTGACATTACCGCATCAAAGACATCCGTCATAGAAAAGACACCATCAACAGGTGATTTCTTCTTTCCTTCAGGCTGATTTACAGCTGTAACTTTTGCAGGACATGGCGAGATAAAGAATACTCCCACCTCTTTCTCATTACAGCCAGTCTTTTTCATTACCATATCTTTACTGATCTTTGCGGCTATATCCATTGGAGGTTCAAGCGGAGCAATATATTCAGCATATTCAGGAAACCTTGTAAGTATGAGTCTTACAACAGCCGGACATGCCGAAGATATGACAGGTCTTTTTTTGTTTTCCTGCATAAACTTCTCAGTAGCTTTATTCACAAGTTCTGCAGCTGCAGCGACCTCAAATATATATTCAAAACCCATTAGATTAAGTGCTGTATATACCTTATCAAGCGGAATATCATCAGGATCAAACTGAGCCATAAAAGAAGGAGCTGGCAAAGCCACTGTATATTTAAAATCGTTCAACATATCAAGAGAATCAGTATGCGCGTATTTAGCAAAGTTAGGACAGGTCCTTATACATTCACCACAATCAATACACCTCTCCTCAATGATCGTCGCTTTTCCGTCATATACCCTGATAGCCTGAGTAGGACAGGTCCTTATACAATGAGTACAACCTTTACAGTCATCCTCTTTAAGTCTGACCGAATGATAATATCTTTTTTTATTTTTTTCGTTATCTTTCATATTAATGCTGGAAATCTATCCTCATGGATAGCTCCGTCCCCTTTCCTACCTCCGTCTTTATATTAAGGTCATCAACATTCTTTTTTATGTTTGGAAGTCCCATTCCTGCACCAAATCCCATTTCCCTGACCTTTTCAGAAGCGGTAGAGAATCCTTCTGTCATAGCTTTGTCTACATCAGGTATACCAGGTCCTTTATCTGAGACCAGTATTTTGATGTGGTCCTTAGCTACAACAACATTTATATCTCCGCTGTAGGCATGTGCGACGACATTAATCTCCGCCTCGTACATAGCCACTGCCACTTTCTTTATTATTTTTGATTGAAGTCCTAACCTTTTTAAAAGTTTCTTTATATCGCTCGAAGCACTGCCTGCTTCGGAAAAGTTCCCTCCTTCAAGATGATAGACTTTAAGCATTTTTGGCTTTTTCCTTTTGCAGATCAAGTGTCTCTTTGATCTTTCCTGCTACATCAAACATCGAAAGCTCAGTACTGAGAAGTGTTATTTCATTATCTGCAGCAATATCCACAAGCTTTTTCTCTATTGCTTTTCCTCTAACTATGATAACCGTCTTGATATCCACCATCTCGGCAGTCCTTAAAGCCTGTGCGTTAGATAAAGCAGTTATAAGAGCTGTACATTCACCTTCGTGAGTATATGCAAGTACATCACTCATAAGATCGGTACAACAAAATTCCTTTATCTCACATTCTTCTCCTCTGCATATAACTTTAGCATCTATAAGTTTAGCTAGATCATCAACATTCATCATTCCTCCTATTGAACTTTCTGTTCAATTAGCAAAAGATGTCTCTTTCTCCATTTTCGAGTTTTTTAAGCATCTCAAGCGTTTGCTCTTTCCCATTTTTATCTGCAAAATCATCAAGTTCTTTCTTTATAAGTTCTTCACCGGCTTTTCTTGTCCTGTCGGATGCATAATCCATAAGATATTCTTTAAAAGTCACAAGAGCATTTGGCTGACAGTACTGTTGTATAAGACCCGGTTTTGTAATTGCCATAAAGTCTATTCCAGTTCTTCCAAGTCGATAACAACCCGTACAGAAAGATGGTATAAAACCATTTTTAGAAAGATCGTAAATCACTTGATCAAGAGTCCTGAAATCACCAAGTGCAAATTGCTGTTTAGTAGCTAAATCTTTTTCAGCTGCATCATATCCCCCTGGGTCGGTCTTCGAACCTGCGCTCACCTGTGATACTCCAAGATGGATAAGCTTCGCTCGAAGTTCGGTAGTCTCTCTTGTTGAAAGGATTATTCCTGTATAAGGAACAGCAAGTCTTATTATTGCAACCAGTTTCATAAACTCATCATCAGACATTGGATAAGGAACTGTGTTAGCAGCAGGTGCATTTAAGGCTGGTTCTATTCTTGGTATTGAAATTGTATGAGGACCGACTCCGATCTTCTTCTCAAGATAATGACAATGAGATATCAAAGCAAGAGTCTCAAACTTATGATCAAAAAGTCCAAAAAGCACTCCAGCACCAAGATCATCAATACCAGCTTCAAAAGCTCTTTCAAAAGCTGTTATCCTATAATCATAATCAGATTTAGGTCCGCTTGGATGCATCTTTTTATAGGTCTCTCTGTGATATGTTTCCTGAAATTCCTGATAAGTCCCTATTCCGGTAGCTTTGATCTTTTTAAAATCCTCAACTTCAAGAGGTGCCAGATTAACATTTATCCTTCTTATCTCATTTTTTCCATCATTTGCACTATAAACTGTCTTTATAGCTTCAACAACAAAATCAGCATTTGCATATTTTGGATGTTCTCCGCATACAAGAAGCACTCTTTTATGACCCATTCTTGTTAGAAGTTGAGTCTCTCTTTTTAATTCATCTAAAGAAAGCGTCTTTCTTACAAGCTCGGTATTTGATCTTCTGAAACCACAATAAAGACAATCGTTAATACATTCATTAGTCACATAAAGAGGAGCAAATATTACTATTCTTTTTCCGTAAATATCCTCTTTTATTTTTTTTGCTGCGGATTTAATCTCTACAACAAGTCCGGGGTCATCCACATTCAGGAGCGTCGCTACGTCTTTTATCGAAAGTCCTTCTTTTCTTAAAGCTTTGTTTATAATATTGTGGACCTCTGATATCGTGTAATCTTTTGTTTCCTCGATAAGACTGAATATTTTTCCCTCATCGATAATCTTGTTCATATAATCCTCCTATTTTGTTGAACACTTTGTATCCGCCCCATTTTTATTGACTATAAACATCAATTAAATTATTATTTGCGATATGTATAAGAGAAAAGTTAGAAACTACTTTGATATTTCCCGAGTTTATAAATACATCAAGCTCAAACTTATGCGACATCCTGCGACTCCTAACGATATCGCACTAAGTGTAGCAATTGGTGTGTTCATCGGGATAATGCCAACATTTGGTGTAGCTTCCATTCTTTCAATAACTGTTGCTATCGCATTAAACCTACCAAAACTTCCATGTTTCCTTGGAACACTGATATCCAATCCGTGGACTACTCCCTTATTCTATATGGTCAGTCTTAAAATTGGAAATTTTTTTTTAAAGACAGAGTTTACATCAGTAAAAAGCATTATTTCTGATGTCCTAAACGCACCAAAGGAAAGTTGGCATGCTCTTAAAGTATTTATCCCACTTAATCTTGGCGGACTTTTCATAGCGATTCCAATAGCGGTTTTAATTTACTATTTGGTGCTTGGTTTTCTAATAGAATTGAAGATAATAAAAGAAAAGAAACGAAAGAAGAAACAGCAGGATCTATTCTAATCTGATATCTTTAAAGCAGCATATTCAGACCGACAATCCCAATTCCCTGCTCCGCACTCCTGTCTGAAAAAGGTTTCCTGCTTTCTATTCACCATTCACCGCTTCTTATATAAGAAATCAATTGACAATACTTAAATTTAGACTTAAAATTGTTACGTATTTAAGTATAGATGTATATAGTAAAAAACAGGGAGATAGTATGAAAAAAACATTGCTTTTAGTTATCGCAGTAGTCAGTATAGTTTCGGTTGGTGCTCTTCAGCTTTCCGATTTAAACGCAGCATTCGATGTAGTCAAAGTAACTTCCAACACCGGTGATTATACTGTAGAAAACACAGTTCAACTCGTTTCAAAACAAACAAGAGACGCTTCTCAGTTTAGCTATTATTACAGCGTTAATGCGGAAAAAAATACCGCTTCAATATAAGAGATAGACTTCTATCTTTTAAACGGAAGATATTATGCACGTATTCTTAGAGATAATTGTTACGATGTATACAGAGTAAATGAAAATTCCGAATTTTACGTATCTCTTGAGAATGTAAACGATGAATCAGATGTAATAAGACTTGTCTATAACAAGGTATACAATGATTTTTATTATCAGGAATATTATGAAAGTATATCAGATCTTTATGATGAGGATATGTATTATGAACTATACGGTCTTTTAAACAACCATAAATCTGTAGGATATGACGGAGCTAAAGAAGAGATGTTTGGTAATATAGATAACGATGAAAACGGAGACATTCATTGCGTTTATACTACCCTTGTAGTACATTCGTCTTATCCTGCAAACGATGTTATGAACTGTGAACATACATGGCCACAGTCAAAATTTGGAAGCGACAACGTATATTTCAAGAAAAGTGATCTTAACCACCTTTTTCCAACAGATAGCAGAAGTAATTCAGCTAGAGGAAACTATCCATTTGGATGGGTAAAAGAAATAGATTGGCAGAAAGACGATAGTATTCGTGGAGCTTCTGTAGAGAGTGGCAGAAGAGTATTTGAACCTCAGGATAGCCATAAAGGAAATTGTGCAAGAGCGATGTTATATATGTCTGTAAGATACAGAATGCCTCTTGATGCTGAACAGGAAGCAACACTTAGAGAATGGAATAAACTTGATCCTGTTGATGAAGCTGAGATCATGAGAAACAATAAAGTTGAAGAATTACAACACACTCGTAATCCTTTCATCGATAGACCAGACTTTGTAGATCATATATCAGATTTTTGATCTGATAGTGAGAAGTAAGTTGTGAGATGTGAATAGAAAAAGATTTAAATAAATAAAGAGCCCTGGAAACAGGGCTTTTTTTATTTAAAGGCATTTGCATTTAAAGCTTCGGCAAACAAGCTTCGATAGATTCGTGAAAATGGCGTGCATTTTCACAGTTATAATACTTTAAAAATCTTTTTAAACCCTCAGTAATATGTTTTGATTTTAATAGAATCTGTTTTATACTCCGCAGGTCCTGTCCCCCGCGACATAAATACAGTATGTCTAATCCTACAGCTTTGATTTCTTAAGCTAAAGTAAAATACAGTGTCGGTGCGTGACATTTTATATTTTAAAATCTTAATTCCACCTATAAAGCTACAACAATGAGGGTTTTCAAGTTTTTATATAAATTAATTATCCCAATTCACAAGGTCTGACCCCTATTTCCTGTTTTCTTATATTGAACCAAAGTAAATAAGTCCGACTGCAGTTAGTATGCGATCGGGATAAAATGGACCCGGAGCGATTCGAAGAATCAGGTAATTAATTAAATGACCTTAATTAATTACATACTAACTGCCTCCACCTTTTCTCTCTGTTAAGACAAATCATATACAAGAACGAGCCTTTCAAAGAAGATGAGACATGGATTATTTTGTTTGAAAGGTTAAT
>PKTG01000109.1 GCA_002869225.1 Candidatus Muiribacterium halophilum
ATGTGAGTTGCTACGGTACGCCAGCGAAGCTAAGCCGTTTAGTAGTGAATCAGCATTGCGCAATTGATGCTCTAACCTTCTAAATTCGAAGGGTCAGGTCGAGCTTTGTTAGCTTGATCTAAGGAAGGTTTTGAAATGCTTTTTAGATTCTTTTAGCTTGCTCCGCCGAATCTTTTTTATAATATTTTTCCAATATTCAATGCCTTTTTAAGGGCTTCCGGTTGCTTTTCAAGAGAATCCGGTCCCATTAGATCACCGACTTTAATATTCTCAAGTTTTTCCATCTTAAAAAATTCACCTAGCCAATAGTTTAAATATTCCGTCACGGAAGCATAATATTCTACAGGAGCACCACTTGTTACAACAGTAATAAATTTTTTCCCTTTTATATGTCTAATATTAAAGTTTCTATCAACAACATATGTATACATCCTATCAATAAAAGTTTTTGTCGGTCCTGTTATATGACCAAAATAAACTGGTGCGCCGAATATGACAACATCAGCTTCTATAAATTCTTTTGCTGCTTTTGTAAAATCATCATTGTGAACACAAATATCTACTTTTTGTGATTTACAAGCCATACAAGCTATACATGGTTTCACTTCTTTATCATAAACATAAAATTCAACATTCTCATAATTATTTTCTTTGGCACCTATAATTATTTCATTTACGATCTTTGCTGTTGAACCATCTTTGTTTGGACTTCCTATCATTGTAAATATCTTCATATTTTCTCCTTGAAAAAAAAAAGGTCGCCATTTCTGACGACCTTCTTTTTATTTATATATATTACTTAATTATATTGCTGGCTTCTACTGCTTCTGAACTTCCTGGGAACTCTTCTACAAGTTTCTTAGCATACATTGATGCCATTGATTTGTTTCCAAGTTCAACATAACAGTTCACAAGATTGTAAAGTGCTTTCTTTCTGTCTTTTGATTCTCTGTCTTTAAGGACTTTCTGTAGTTCTTTTATAGCATCTACATATTTACTCTGGTCCATAAGAGCTTCGGCTTTCATTATAGTAGCCTGTCCACCAAATTCTTCGTCCTGCTGAAGAGATTCAAGTTTCTGTATTGCAAGATCATTATCTCTGTAATCATACTGAGCTTCAAGTGCATCTCTCATCTGATCTCTAGAGTTCTGTACTTTAAATCTATAAGCTGGTGAATATGGTGAATACATATTTCCAGATTTAGATCTAACCTGCCATTTATAAGTTTTTCCTGCCTGGAATCTTGAAGCAGGTACTGATAAGCTTCTTCCAGATACTGTCTGCTGTATCATTGTTGAAGCAACATTTTCAAATACTTTGACTTCAAACTGTGAACCACTTCCACTCCAAGCAAAGTTTATGTTTCCTGAAGCTGCAAGAACTGCATCTCTTGCTGGACTATTTGGAGTTGGAGTCTGTAAAGTATTTGGATTACTTGGAGCTGGCTGATTTCCATTACCATAGTTTGGATAAGTTGGTGCTGGAGCTGAACCAGGATAATTTGGAGCTGGATGATTTGGATTGTCTCCCCAGTTCCATGGGTAGTTAGGTTCGTTTGGATTATAACCGTAGTCTCTTCTTTCTACTCTGAAAAGAGTTGGAGTGGTATAGTTTGACCAATCTGAGAAAGCATTACCTATTAGAGGGATATCAGTTAAGAATCCAGCTCTATTATTTCTAGCTACCTGCCATTTGTAAACACCACTATGGAATTTATCTCCATCTATAGAATATCTCATTCTGCTAACAGTTTTTTCTTTGATCTTGTGTCCGTTTTCAGTATATATTCTTATTTTAAACTGTTTACCTTTAAGTCTGTCTCCCCACTGGAAAGTAACATTCTGATTAGGTCTTTCGATTATTACTCTCTGTCCGTTTGAAGGAGTTGTTGGAGTTGGAGGAGTATTAGCGTTTATTGTTCCGCCATTAGTCCATCCACCACCTGGAGGATTTCCACCACTGCCATTACTTGGGTTATAAGGAACATAACCTGTGTTTCCACCCTTTGAAGCATATAAAGTTACATTAACTGTACCTTTAGCGGATTTAAAGAAAGCTTTACCAATATGAATAGTGAAATAGAAAGTGTCTGGTGTAAGTGATTCATTTCTTACACTAGCATCTCCACTAGTCGAAATTGTTCTTGAATTGAATACATAACCCTGTGATTTAAGGTTAAAAGGCATATGTATTGCTTCTTTAAAGTCTTTTGAATCATGAAATGCACCGACTTTTTTAGTTATTGATTTTCTTATTTGCTGAACATTAGCTGTTGCAGTTACAGCAAATATCAATATTAAAGCCAGCATTAGTATTGATAGTCTTCTCTTCATAACGTGCCCCCTTGTTTTTGTATCATTTTTTTAATTATAAGTTACATTTTTATTATCCGCAATAAGTTTTTTTTAGCTTGTCTAAAAAAAACTTATTAGAGTTTAGGTTTTAGGGATGAGGGTCGGAATTTATTTTAATTAATCCGAATCTCCCAATTCCCCACTCTCCATTCCAAACTGCTCTCTACTTTTACCCTTAAAGCTTCACGCTTTATCTATTCACCATTCACTTCTCACTTTTCACTATATCAATCCCTATCTCTTCCAGTTGCTCGCTGGACAGTTCATCAGGTGCTCCTGTTAAAAGACACATCTGATTGTTTGTCTTTGGGAAAGCTATAACATCTTTCAGGTTATCCATACCTTCCATTATCATTAAAAGTCTATCGATCCCTGGTGCAATTCCGCCATGAGGTGGAGCTCCGTATTCAAATGCATCAAGTAGGAAACCGAACTTCTGGTCTATTTCTTCATCGTCCATACCAATTGTCTTCATTATCTTTTTCTGAAGCTCCGGATTATGTACCCTTATACTACCCGATGCTATTTCAGAACCGTTTATTACAAGGTCATAAAGTATTCCATATACTTTTTCCGGTTCTTTTTCAAGATACTGAATTGTATCAGAAGTCGGCATACTGAAAAGATGATGTTTAGCTATATATGAACCTGTTTCTTCATCTTTTTCAAATAGAGGATAATCTGTTATCCATACCATATCAAAGAAATCCTTATCTTCAATAAGTTCAAATTCTCTAATAAGATGTACTCTAACAGCACCTAAAGCGTTTGAAGCTTTTTCTCTTTCATCTGCTCCGAAGAATACTACATCGCCATCTTCAAGTGAAAGTGTTTCTTTTAAAGCATCTTCTTTATCTTTTATAAATTTTGCTATTCCACCGTTTATTTCACCTTCTGTGAATCTTAGCCATGCAAGACCTTTAGCACCGTTTTTCTTAGCTATCTCTTCATATTCTGTGATCTTCTTTCTTGTACACTCTTCTGCTTTTCCTTTAAGTACTATTGCTCTTACAACTCCGCCACCAGAAGCAGCTGATGAGAATACTTTAAATCCACAGTCTTTAAAGATTTCGGTAAGATCTGTAAGTGTCATACCATATCTTCTTTCAGGTTTGTCACTTCCATACATATCCATTGACTGATCATATGTTAATCTATCAAAAGGAGTCTTGATATCTATACCTTTCATCTCTTTGAAAAGCACTTTAAAAAGCTGCTCGGTCAAAGTTAAAACATCATCCTGCTCAACAAAGGACATCTCAAGGTCAAGCTGAGTAAAGTCAGTCTGTCTGTCCGCTCTTGCATCTTCATCTCTGAAACATCTTGCTATCTGAAAGTATTTGTCAAATCCTGAGACCATAAGAAGCTGTTTAAAAAGCTGTGGACTCTGAGGAAGTGCATAGAATTTACCCTGATGCATTCTTGAAGGAACAACGAAATCTCTTGCACCTTCCGGAGTTGATTTTATAAGAAACGGAGTCTCTATTTCTATAAACTCCTTTCCTCTCATGAAGTTTCTAATAGTATCAATTAATTTATATCTTGTTCTCATTATCTTGTTCATGAAAGGTCTTCTAAGATCAAGATATCTGTATTTAAGTCTAAGGTTTTCAGATACATTAAGGTTGTCCTCTATATGAAACGGAGGAAGTTTAGCTTTATTCAGGATCTTTATATCATCAACAAGCACTTCGATCTCACCTGTCTTCATATCAGGGTTTATGTTTTCGTTTCTTGGGACTACTTCACCTTTGACCTCAAGGACATATTCTCTTTTAATATCCGAGAAAAGCTGCATAGTCTGCTCATTGCATCTTTCAGGGTCGATAACCAGCTGAACTATTCCTTCTCTGTCTCTAAGCTGAATAAAATATAGGTTTCCAAGATCTCTGCTTCGCTGTACCCAGCCATTAAGGAGGACATTTTCACCTTTGTTCTTTATAGTAAGTTCACCACAGTAATGTGTTCTTTTCATCATTATGCTCCTTTATCTATATAAAAATTAATGATTTTCTTCCATATAAAACTAATAGAAAAACACGATTTTGTAAACTTTTTTATTATTAAATCCTCTCTCCAATAACCCAAATAAAATTTGAAAGACGAAGACTGATATAAGAATGAATTAAATAAATTTTCAAAAACACCTACACAGGAAGTGCTATCGTTTTTGAAAATAGTGAAAAGAAATCTTGGATGATTTCTTGAGCGATTATTAATGAATGGGAGTAGAGAGAAGAAGGTTTATCAGCTAATACAGGGAGACTTGCACAGAAACGCTTACCAAAAGTGTTCTCGCGTTGAAGTGTAAGTAGAACTGGAGTAGATGATGTCTATGCCTTCTTTACATCGTAAAAAGGTCTTAAAAGGAATCCGTGGAGTAAAAAACTAAATTTTTGAGTTACATCATGCTAAAACTACAAATTTCTTTTGTTTCAAATTTTATGCCAAACTCTTTTTCAAACTCCACCTTCACCTTCTCCCTAAACTCCTCATCATAAAAGTCAACACATGAGAAGACATTTTTAAAAGAAAACTGCGGGTCATCGACCTCAGGCAACCTTATATACATACTTCCGTGCTGAAGCACAGAATCATTATCCTTGTACTGGGCACTGCCAAGTGCTTTTTTACCATCTATTTTGACTTCGTAAAGCGAAAGTGAATCAAAACATGACACCTTGCTGTGATAATCCTTTGAAGGTGCATCCGAAAACTTTGTATCTTCAAACATCTCTTTAAACACCTTAATAAATGGCGAGGTTATCTTTTTATAGATACCTTTTATACTTTTATCCTCAAAGATATGAATAGGAGCACAGAAAGAATAAGTAAGATCATTCTGATGAACTACAGTTCTTCCACCAGTCGGGCGACGGATTATTCCAAAACCATTCTTACGGGCTATTTCCTTTAAAGAAGAATCGTCCTGAAACTTTCCTATTGAGAATGTTGGAGTATCCCAATGATAAAAACTAAGGAAGATAGTATCCTCATCATGGGCTCTTTCTTTCATAAATAAGTCGGCTGCCATATTGAAGGCAGCCGAACTTTTATGATTTTTGTAATAAATTGCTTTCATTTAACTCACTTTGTTCGTAGTTTAACTGCTTTGCAGTTGATGTATCGCTTTGCTCAAGATGAGCCTTTGGGCTGTACTTTGCTTCGCAAAGAGTTTAAACCCTTTCTGCAAAGAAAGCACACGAACTTTAGTTTGTCATCTGCTTTATTAAAAGCACATCTTCGACTTTAGTCGAACATCAAATAAAATTTTGTAAAAATTTTATTTATACAGCGGATACTTAGCTGTTAATTCTTTCACCTGTCCTCTTACTTTAGCGATTGTCTCTTCATCCTGTTTTGTAAGAACTTCATCTATAAAGGAAGCAATTGTCTTCATATCTTCTTCCTTCATCCCTCTTGTTGTAAGAGCTGGAGTTCCAAGTCTTACACCACTGGTTATGAATGGACTTTTAGTATCAAACGGGATTGTGTTCTTGTTTGAAGTTATTCCAGCTTCATCAAGTAGTCTCTCCGCTTTCTTTCCTGATATCTTTCTTGAGGAAAGCATATCAACAAGTATAAGATGATTGTCTGTTCCACCGGATACAAGTCTGAAATCTTTTTCAGTCAGTGCTTTTGCTAGTGCCTGCGCGTTAGCAAGAACCTGTTTCTGATAAGTCTTAAAATAATCTTTAAGTGCTTCGCCAAACGCAACAGCTTTAGCAGCTATTGTATGCATAAGCGGTCCACCCTGAATTCCAGGGAAGATAAGTTTGTTTATTAGTTTTGCATGTTCTTCAGCGCAAAGTATCATTCCACCTCTCGGACCTCTTAAAGTCTTATGAGTTGTTGTAGTTGTGAAATGAACATGTGGGATTGGTGATGGATGAAGACCTGTTGCTACAAGTCCAGCTATATGAGCAATATCAGCCATTACATAAGCATCCACTTTATCAGCTATCTCTCTGAATCTTTTGAAATCAATAGTTCTTGGATAAGCTGATGCTCCAACTACGATCATCTTTGGTTTATGTTCTAGAGTAAGTCTTTCAACTTCTTCATAATCGATCTGTTCAGTTTCCTTATTAACTCCATAAGGAATAACATTGTAAAACATACCGGAGAAATTAACTGGTGATCCATGAGTAAGATGTCCACCATGACTTAGGTTCATACCAAGAATAGTGTCTCCAGGTTTAAGTACAGAAAAATAAACAGCCATATTTGCCTGAGAACCTGAATGTGGCTGAACATTTGCATGTTCACATTTAAAAAGTTCTTTAGCTCTTTGTATTGCAAGATTTTCAGCTTCATCTACATGTTCGCACCCACCGTAATATCTCTTTCCAGGATATCCTTCAGCGTATTTGTTGGTCATAACACAACCATTTGCTTCCATAACTGCTTTTGTTACAAAGTTCTCGGATGCTATCATCTCGAGCTTTGTTTCCTGTCTATTAGCTTCTCTTTCAATTGTTCCCAGAAGCTCTGGATCTGACTTTTTTAGATGTTCAAACATATTCTCCCCCTGGTTTTATAAACTTTTTCCATTTTTTAAAAACTCATCTATACTTGAAGCAGCCTGTTTTCCGGCTCCTATTGCTTCTATTACTGTTGCAGCTCCTGTTGTTATATCTCCACCTGCAAATATTCCTTCAACTGAAGTCATAAAATCTTCACCGACTTCAATTGTTCCCCAATCGGTTGTCTTAAGCTCACTTATTGACTGCGGGATAAGTGGATTTGGTTTGTTTCCGATAGCTACGACAACACTATCCGCCTCTATTTCGAAGAACTCACCTGTAGCGACAGGTCTTCTTCTTCCACTTTTATCAGGTTCACCAAGCTTCATTTTTTCTATAACTGCTTTTTTTACATAACCGTTTTCATCGCCAATATATTTTACAGGATTACATAGAAAATTAAACTCTATTCCTTCTTCTTTTGCATGATGTACTTCTTCGACCCTTGCCGGCATCTCTTTTTCAGTCCTTCTATAGATCACAGCAACTTCCGCTCCAAGTCTTTTGGCACATCTTGCAGCATCCATAGCAACGTTACCACCACCAACGACTATCGTCTTCTTACCTGTATAGACAGGAGTCTTAAATCTTGGGAACTCATAAGCTTTAAGAAGGTTTATTCTGGTTAAAAACTCATTTGCTGAATAACATGAGTTAAGCTCCTCGCCTTCAAGGTTCATATACCTTGGAAGTCCAGCTCCACTTCCAATAAACAGAGCATCAAAACCCTGCTCTTTAAGATCTTTAAGGTTTCTGTCTTTGCCAAAAAGTGCATTAGGATATATTTTGACACCTAGTTTTTCAATTGAATCGATCTCGTATCCGACTATTGATTTTGGAAGCCTGAACTCTGGTATTCCGTATATCATTACTCCACCAGGTTTATGTAGAGCTTCAAAAAGATGTACCTCATGCCCTAGTTTAGCAAGATCAGCTGCACATGTTATACCAGCAGGTCCACCACCGACAACTGCCACTTTTTTACCATTTCCTGTCTTTTCAGCTTTATCTAATTTATTTTTTATACCATAATCAGCTGCGAATCTTTCAAGTCTACCAATTGCTATAGGTTCTCCTTTTTTACCAAGAACACATTTTTCCTCACACTGCGTTTCCTGAGGACAGACTCTTCCACAAACAGCTGGAAGATTATTCTTTTCTTTTAATATCTCATAAGCTTTTGCAAAATCTTTTTCTTTTATTTTTAGTATAAACTCGGGAATAAGTACCTGCGCCGGGCAACCATGTTTACATGGAGCAGTCTTACACTGCAAACATCTTGCAGCTTCTTCAACAGCTTCCTCTTCGTTGTAGCCAAGTGCTACCTCATTAAAGTTCTTTATTCTTTCATTTGCAGCTTGTTCTCTCATCTTCATTCGTGTTTTCATAATCTTACACTGTCCTCCTGCTCTTTAAATCTCGAGTTTCTTTTGATAAGTACATCAAAATCTATCTTATGAGCATCCATATCAGGACCATCTACACAAGCAAATTTAACCTCTCCATCGTATTCGACTCTGCAGGAACCACACATCCCGGTTCCATCAAGCATTATAGAGTTAAGACTAGCCATAGTCTTTATATTGTGTTTTTTAGAAAGAAGTGATACATATTTCATCATGATAAGAGGGCCTATTGTGATGACAAGGTCTATATCATGCTCAGCAAGTTCTTTTTCCATAATATCCGTGACAAGTCCCATCTCTCCGTAGGAACCATCATCAGTACAAATAATATATTCATCAGCAACATCATTTACTCTCTTTTCAAACAATATTGCGTCTTTTTCTCTACCACCATGTATTACTATGACATGATTATTATGTTTTTTCAGTTCTTCCAGCTGAGGTATTACAGGAGCTATACCAACTCCACCAGCAACCATAAGCACAGTCTGATTCTCGACTATATGCATCTTCTGTCCAAGTGGTCCAAGTACTCCATGGAAAGCTTCTCCTTCTTCCAATTTGACCATCTCCTGAGTTGAAAATCCTACAGGTTTGACCACTATACTTACCCAGTCATCCTGATATTCCATTATTGTAAGAGGTATTCTTTCTGAACCCTCATGAGTTATTACTATCAAAAAGTTCCCAGCAAATGCGTTTTTTGCGATCTCGGGAGCGTGTAATTTGAAATAAACACTGCCATCTGTGAGCAGTTTCTTCTCAAGTATCTCATTTCTTTTCATATTTACGACCTCGGTTTTATGATATTATACAAACAATTATTACAGCTGTGAGTAGGTATAGTCAAGTTACTCTTTCCTTCCCTAAATTATAGGTTTAACTTTTCCGATATATATAGAGAGGAATAATCCTCCATAGGAGGTAGAATGTTATCTTGCAGACTGTACTCTACATTTATTGAAGAGATCTTTCTAATCAACATGTACGGTGATAGCAAAGATAAAGAACTACTCGACGAATTTTTACAAAGCAATGATTGCAGCATGTTTATTGATATCATCAAATCGGCAGATAGATTGAGGAAAAAGATCGTATGAAAAAAATAACGGTAATACTTTTATCACTACTCCTTTTTGCTGGAGTGGTAGTGCCTGCAAGCACATCTGTGCCGCAGAATATATCACTTTCACAGCTTAAGGAAAAAGTTGAAAAAGAACCACATAACGCAGAGAATCATTTTCTGTTATCTTTACTTTATTACTTTTCTAAAGATATGGATAAATCTCTTGATCATTGTCTCAAAGCTCTTACTCTTAATAGAGATATTCTTGCCAGAAAAGATTATGGTATGTTCAACAACCTGAAAGATTTTGTGAAAAATAAAGTCTTAAGAGAAAAATATAAAATAGATACAAAGATAAAAGGTCTTCTTTATCTTGAGAAAATAGGATTCAAAGAACAATCCATGGCACATCTTAGGCAGATGCTTTCAACAGTTGAAGACCCTGAAAAGAAAAACGAGATCGAAAGAACAATATCATTAATCGAATTTTCAAAGTATCTATAGATTTATACCTTTAAAGTAGCATATTTCGAATCGTTATTAATTGTCTTTAACTAATATAGAAACTCAAACTTCATCGATTTAAATGTATTGTATAACTAATCTTCCCATTTAGGATGTTTGAATACCTTACCTTCAAACCCGGCACCTTTGTCAAAATTTTCTGGCTTAGCATTCATTTTAAATACCTTCCAATCACTTAAATCCTCATCAAATAGTTCTGCACCTGAAAACATCTCATCCATATAGACAACATTTGAGGTATCCCATGAACTTATATCGTAATCAAACTTCACAGCATGTTTAAACATATTTCTTAAATTAGCTACTGTTGCAGGGATTGTCTTAGGAAGAGTAAACCTGTTAAAATTTGAAAAAAACAGATTGTCGAAACTTACAATACCAAGTTTTCCAAATGTTATGATCTTTGTCAGACTTTTTTCCCATGTTATAATTCTATATCCATCAGGTCTTCCGAATATTTTAAGATCACCATAGATCTTTATCGTATAAACTCCATCAGTCAAATATTCATGAACTGGAAAATCTACACTTACATCATAATCTATATTACCATCTCCCCAATCTATGTCTACATCCTTTGGACCATATAACGGTAGCTCTATCTCACTTCCATCAACAAGGGACAGATCGATCACTATTTCCAGTGGACTTGTCTTAAATATTGCTTTTACCATTATATCCTTTGCCGGCATTGTTATAGATATTAAAGCAGAGGTAACATCTGATATGTATTCTGTATCCCCTTCCCATGTAAAAAAAACATGATCAGTATCGGGTATTGCGATTATATTTATCACATCTCCTGTTTTATAAGGTCCTGAATCCGTTGTATCCTGGGCTGTTCCGTCACCTTCGGATTCAACTGTCAAAATATATGTGTTTTCTGGTTCTGGTTCAGATATTTCTTCAAAGTTTGCTGTTATATAAATATCCGTTGAAGGTATTGTAAGGGTTGTACTCGCAGAGTAGACATCGGATAAATACTGTATATCCCCGGTCCAACTATCAAAAACATAACCATTATCAGGTGTAGCGATTATATTTATCACATCTCCTGTTTTATAAGGTCCTGAATCTGTTGTATCCTGAGCTATTCCATTACCTGCTGACAAAACTGTTAAAATATATGTATTTTCTGGCTCCGGTTCCGGTTCTGGTTCTGGTTCTGGTTCTGGTTCAGATATTTCTTCAAAGTTTGCTGTTATATAAATATCCGTCGCAGGTATTGTAAGGGTTGTACTTGCGGAGTATACATCGGATAAATACTGTGTATCACATGTCCAGCTTATGAATCTGAATCCTGTATTTGGATAGGCAATTAATTCCACTACATCAAATTCATCATATACCCCGCTTCCTTCAACGCTTCCTCCTAAACTATTGTTTACATTAGCAATAAGCTCAGCACCCTCTATTTTGTCTTTCTCAAAAACACCTTCTATAAACATATTCTTGTCTGGCATCTTAATAACAAGATCTTTACTTGTACTTATTTTTTTGAAATCTGAATACCAATATAAAAAACGAGCATTTTCAGAAGGTATAGCAGAAATCTCTATTGTCTGACCCAGACTATATACTCCACTCCCACTAACACTTCCCCAATATGAATTGTTTATGGATACTACGAGTTGATGGGGCTGACCAGAAATAGGCTCAATAGTTTCGTATTCTCTTAAAATATCCAATAAACTATTATCTCCTGTTACAGCAACTGCAAGTTTAACCAGATTATCTTTGGCATTTGCATCTAATACATCTTTATTTGCAAGTATGTAATTTGTGTATAATATCGCTTTATTTTTTGTATATATCTGTTTTTTAGAGGAATTTATCTTCTTAGCTATAATATTCTGGCATTGATTTATATTTATCTGTTTATTTATATCCGTCTTTAATTGATCTACAACCATATTCATCGATTTTATTGCAGTATTTATCATACAATGAGCTCCAAGTGCAGGAGCATTATCTATAATAAGTATCTCTTTTTTAAACTCATTACATCTTGACTCACAAAAGGTAGCTGATAAAACCATTGAAATCGGTCTCATTGAATTTTCTAAAAGCCTGGTTCGATCCATATGACAAAGCGAAAGTAGATTTTTTTGGACTGCTTTATTGTCTTTTAAAACGTTGATTAAAGCATTTGTAGCTATTGAGGCTCTTATATTTTTAAAACATTCTTCCGTTAAAGATTCGTCAGTTACAGATAACATAGGATCAGAATACATTTCAGCTTCATTGGTCATATTTTCATTCTGAAAAGCATTATTTATCATGACAGATAACTCACGTGGTTCAATATCATACTTTGATATGATTGTTGTAAAAGGAGAAATTACACATCTTCCATCTTCCGTAAGTTCTTTGACCTCTACTTCTAATAATTCACCTGTATAGTCCATATTCATATCTTTTCCCATATAATGTGGATGCATCCTGACAACTGAACCTATTTTAACCATTACCGGAAAATTTAATATACCCATAGAGGTCGATGGTTCCGAAAGAATATCTCCATCGGAAAATTTTCCATCTTTATTCAAATCTATATAAAAAATAGCACCTTCTATATAGGGGTCTACAACCACAAAAGAATATGTACCATCTGATTTTTTTTCTTCAAGAACTACATTATTAATCTTAAGTGATTCGTTAACACATGAAGATAGTACTGAGAAAATATAGATTGTAATATAAGCCAGCACCACCAAAAATATTAATTTTTTGATCATAACCCCTCCAACCGTTTTATTAACATAACTTATAAATTATAACACGGGGTTATTTTTTGTAAAAGTATTATTGTTATTTTTTATTATA
>PKTG01000044.1 GCA_002869225.1 Candidatus Muiribacterium halophilum
ATATGTCAGATAAAAGACAGTTTGTTGTTATAGGAATGGGTAGGTTTGGAAGACAGGTAGCTTTGACTCTTACCAAGCGAGGTCTTTCTGTGCTTGCTATTGATAAAGATAGAACTATTATCGAAGATATAAAAGACGAAGTAAGTCATGCAGCTATAGCTGATTCAACCGAAGAGGATTCACTGAAAGCTCTTGGTGTGAATGAATTTGATGTAGCTATAGTATCCATTGGTGAAGGTCTTGAAAATAATATACTTACTACTGCTATTCTCAAAAACTTTGGAATAAATGAGATTATAGTAAGGTCTACTTCAAAACTTCATGAGAATATACTGTGGAGAATCGGTGCTACTAAGGTAATAATGCCTGAAGAAGATATGGGAAGAAGAATAGCAAACTCTATTGCTGCTGAATCAATAATAGATAATATAGAGTTTTCAGAAGGCTATAGCATTGCTCAGGTGAAGTCGCCTGCAAATATTCAAGGAAAATCTCTTATAGATGCTAATTTAAGAGCTAAATACAACATAAACGTCGTGGCTATAAAAAAACTCGAGGGAGAAGAAAATGAAGAACCAAGAGAAAAAATAATAGTTCCCGGTAGTGATTATATTCTTAAAGAAGATGATATTCTTATTGTTGTTGGGACAAATGATGATATAAATAATTTTGGGAGTATGTAAGTGTTAAGGTTTTTTGCTAGAAGACCGGCGCTTGGTCTTATTCTTTCTTTTTTATTTTTAATCATATTAGGTTCAATACTATTAAAAATCCCTTACTTTCATATAGGCAGACTTTCATGGGTTGATTCAGTGTTTACCGCAACCAGCGCAACATGTGTTACAGGGCTTATTGTAAAAGATACTCCGAATGATTTTACCCGTGCTGGACAGATTGTTATTCTTATTTTAATCCAACTTGGTGGAATGGGAATAATGACATTTTCGATGTCGATAGCTGTTTTACTTGGGAAAAAGTTGGGCTTTGCGAGCAAGACGATTATAAATAAGATGATAGATTATGATAGACCTGGTTATACGGTATTTATTTTAAAAAAGGTTATATCATTGATGATAATAGTCGAGTTTATTGGAACTATATTCCTGATTGTGGCTTTTAGTAAAAATGGTATACATGAAAACCTTATTTTTCATTCTGTTTTTCATTGTATTTCGGCTTTTTGTAATGCAGGATTTTCAACTTTTTCCAATTCTCTTATGAATTTCTCAACAAGTTTTTCAATAAATATTATAGTTATGTCGCTTATTATACTGGGTGGATTAGGATTTTTTGTTATTATAGAAGCTTATTCCTTTCTTGTCAAAAAGATTAGAAATGATGCAATTATAAAAAAACCGTCTATTCAACTTAAGATGGTATTATATTCAAGTATCTTTCTTATACTGGCTGTAACTATAATGTTTTTTGCTATTGAATCTACTAACATACTTAAAGGGATGCCTTTTGGAGAAAAAGTCCTTATAAGTTCTTTTCAATCTGTAACAACAAGGACTGCCGGATTTAATACTATTAATATCGGGATGCTAAATAGAGTTACACTTCTTATATTTATAATGCTTATGTTTGTTGGAGCAGGTCCTGGTGGAACTGCTGGTGGAATAAAAATAACAACTGTATTTGTGTTTCTAAAAAGTGTATTTGCCATGGCGACTAACTCCAAGGAAGTTTATGCTTTTGGTAGAAAAGTTCCAGAAGAGATAGTAAATAAAGCTTCAGCTGTATTTTTTATATCAATCTTAATAAACTTTGTAGCAATATGTATTTTATCATTCACTGAATCAGCATTCTCACTAAAAGAGATAATGTTTGAGGTAGTATCAGCTTTTGGTACAGTTGGATTATCAACCGGGTTGACGGGTGATCTTTCTCAGATAGGAAGAGTAGTGATTATTGTCCTTATGTTTATAGGAAGACTAGGTCCTGTTACTCTGGCAGTCGCTATATCTAAACAGAACCCTAAGGTGAATTATTCACTTCCTGAAGAAAAGGTTATGATTGGATAAAAAAACAGTTCTCGCAAAGCACGAACAATAAGTATATTCTATACGATTAAAGCAGCTTTGCTGCGGTATAAAGTTGCTTTTGCAAGGGGTTAAATATTAGACTATGTAAAACAATTTTGATATATTGTATAATTATTCAGAATAAAAAAAAGAAAAACAATAGAAAGGTAATGGGAAAATGGGAGAAAAAATAAAGGTATTAATTGAAGAAAAAAAGACAATAGAAGTGGAAAAAGGTTGTATTGCTAAGGATCTTATTGAAAAATTCTATTTAGGAAAAGAAAAGGTATTGGGAGTCAACGTTGATAATAAATCCAGAACGCTTGATTTTGAGCTTACAAAAGATTGTAAACTGAAGTTTCTTACATACGAATCAAGTGAAGGAAGAGCTGTCTATAGAAAAAGCATAAAGTTTCTTTTAATAAGCGTTATAAAAGATATGTATAGAAATGGAAGACTTGAGATACACCATTCATTATCAAATGGTTATTATTTTGATTTACATATTGATATTCCTTTAAATCAGGAACTTTTAAATGAGATAAAAGAAAAGATGAAAGAAGAAATAAAAAAGGATAAAGTATTTGAAAGATTTGAGGTAACAAAGTCCGAAGCAATAAAACTTTTTAAAAAAGAAGGTTATCCGGATAAGGTAAGACTTCTTGAAAATGCTAATATAGAAGATGTTGCATTATACAAATATGGTAGATATACAGACATAAATTATGGTCCGCTTGTTCCTTCAACTGGTTATCTTGAAGTATTCGACCTACTTAAATATCAGCATGGATTCAGATTATGTTTTCCAGATATGTTTAATAAAAATACTATTACACCAATGAGCTATCACGGAAAACTTTTCCAGATACATCAGGAAAGTAAGACATGGACTAAGATCCTTAATCTTACTAATGTCTCAAGATTAAATGAGATCATTAATAATGGAGAACTTTCTGATTATATAAAGATAAATGAAGTCTTTCATGAAAGAAAGATAACAGCGATATCAAATGAGATATTAAACAGAAGAGGTGAGGCGAGAATAATCCTTATTGCAGGTCCATCCTCTTCAGGAAAGACTACTTTTTCTAAAAGATTAAAGATACATCTTCAGGTAAACGGTTTATCTCCTGTTACAATATCATTAGATGATTATTTTGTTAATAGAGAGGATAATCCTAGAGATGAAGAGGGAAATTATGATTTTGAAAGTATTTACAGTCTTGATCTAAACCTTCTTAATAAACATATGGTCGCTCTTCTTAAAGGCGAAGAAGTAAATATTCCAAGGTTTGATTTTACAGTTGGAAAAAGACATAAAAAGTCCTATCCAATGCGAATAAGTGATAATCAGATCATAATAATTGAAGGAATACATGGTCTTAACGAGGAATTAACAAGAGATATACCTGCAAAAAATAAGTTTAAGATATATATATCACCTCTTACACAGCTGTGTATTGATGATTATAATAGAATATCAACTACTGATTGTAGATTGATAAGAAGAATGGTAAGAGATCATCAGTTTAGAAGTTATCCAGCAATTGAGACTTTAAACAGATGGTATTCAGTAAGAAGAGGAGAGGAGAGAAATATTTTCCCATTTCAGGAAAGTGCTGATGTAATGTTTAACTCATCTCTTTTTTATGAGCTTCCTGTATTAAAACATTATGCAGAACCTCTTTTAAAGGATATAAAAAGAGATGAAAAGATGTTTGTAAAAGCCGACAGTCTGCTTAAGTTTCTGTCTCTGTTCAAGCCAGCTGGTGAAGATATTGTTAAAGAGATTCCACCAACTTCGTTGTTGCAGGAGTTTATAGGAAATAGCAGTTTTAAATATTAGGATTATTATGTTCCTTTTAAGGAGAGTTTAATGAAAAGTATGACCGGTTATGCACTTCATAGTTTTGCTAATGAACAACTTTCAGGAAGAATTGAAATAAAGAGTGTGAACAGTAAAAATCTGGATATCCGAGTCAGGATAAGTGATGTATTTACTGGAATAGAATATAGCATAATCAATCATCTTAAAAAATTTATAAAAAGAGGTAAGATTGGTATTAGGATATCTTTAGAACTACCTCCTACTGAAAATGTTGTCGATATAAATCAATCAAATCTTGAAAATTATAGAAGACTTCTTGAACAGATTGAAAAGAAAACAGGTTTTAAAACTAATCAGGTAAACGCATTAGAAGTTTTAAGGTTACCCGATATAATGCAAAATCAGGCTGATGAGAATTTTCTCGACCGAATAACAAAGATACTTTTACCAGAAGTTGACAAGATGTTTGAAAAATTTGATTCAACCAGAAGTGAAGAAGGAAATGAACTAAAAAAATTTTTCCAAAACGGACTTTCTGATATGGAAAAGAACGTTTCTAAGATAGAGACTTTGAAGGATGAACAGAAAAAGAAAATAAGATCAGACCTTTGCGAAAAAGTCGATGCAATAATCGATTCAAAAGATTATGATAAGAAAAGACTTGAAGAAGAACTTTTATATTTAGCAGAAAAGCTTGATATAACTGAAGAGATAATTCGTTTAAAAAGTCATATAAAAGCACTTAATAAAGGCATAAATAAAAATATGTCAGGTAAAAAGATGGACTTTATACTTCAGGAAGTCAATAGAGAGGTAAATACAATTGCATCCAAGAGCTCGATGTATGAGATAGTCACCCAGACGGTAGAATTAAAAGACCTTATATCTCAAATGAGAGAACAGGCTGCAAACATAGAATAGATTTCGTAGAAATTTATTCTATTAGATATTTGGCTAAAGCCAAAGTGTTTTTCTGCGAAAAAATAACGAACTAAAGTTCGTGTGCTTTCTTTCAGAAAGGGTTTAAACACTTTTCGAAGAAAAACCATGATTAAGATCAGAAAATAATATTTTAATTCTTGAGATAGTATGGAGGAGAAATGAAAGAGGAAAAATTAATAAATATAGGATTTGGTAATTTTGTAAACAAGGAAAAAGTCGTCGCTATAGTAAGTCCAGACTCTGCTCCAATAAAAAGATTAAAAGATGAAGCCAGAAAAGCTAGAAAACTTATTGATGCAACTTGTGGAAGAAAGACAAGGTCTATAATAGTCTGTGACAACGATCATGTTGTATTAGTACCAATACAGGCCGAGACTCTTGCAGGGAGGTTCGAAGAGAAAAATGAAGAAAAGTAAGGGGATGATAATCGTTATAACCGGTCCATCAGGCGTTGGAAAGACAACCCTATCTAATAGACTTGTTAAAGAGTATGATGATATAGATTTTTCTATTTCTGTTACCACAAGAAATCCACGGTCAAATGAGACTGATAAAGCCGAATATGAGTTTGTTGATCCAGAAGAGTTCAGAGAATATATTGCTGATAATAAATTTGCAGAATGGGCTCTTGTTCATGGAAATTTTTATGGAACAAAGAGAAGCACCTTAAAAAAGGCATTGGAAAACAAAAAAAATGTTCTTCTTGAAGTTGATGTTCAAGGTGGAATGCAGATAAAGGGTCAGTTTCCTGAAGATGCTGTTATGATATTTATTGCACCACCTGATCACAACGAACTAAAAAGAAGATTAAAAGGAAGAAATACTGATTCTGAGGAAGTGATAGAAAGACGACTTTTTAATGCATTAAAAGAGATGCTTTATATTGATAATTATGAATATTTTATTGTAAATGATGATCTGGAAGAAGCTTATAGAGTATTAAAGCTTATAATAGAGACCGAAAAATATAAGACTTGCAGAAGGGAATACAAATTTTAATGAGACTTGAAAGTTTAAAAGGGAAAAGGATCCTGATAGGAATAACTGCCGGTATTGCCTGTTATAAAACTATTTCTCTTTTATCTATTCTTAGGAAGATCGGTTGTGAATTAAAGATAATAATGACAGAAAATTCTATGAGACTTATCAGTCCGATAACCGTCCAGGCTGTATCAGGAGGAAAAGTATATCACGATATGTGGAGTTGCGAGAGAGGCGAGATAGAACATATTTCACTTAAGGATTTTCCTGACCTTACTATAATTGCTCCGGCTAGTGCAAATATAATAGGGAAGTTCACCTCAGCAATAGCTGATGATCTTTTATCAACAACTTTTTTGGGAATAAAAACTCCGGTTTACATAGTTCCTTCAATGAATACAGATATGATTGAAAACCCATTTGTAATTAAAAATATAGAAAGATTAAAAGAAAACGGATATAAATTAATGGAACCTGCAGAAGGTTTTCTTGCCTGTGGTGTTAACGGAAAAGGTAGGATGCCTGAGCCGGAAGAGATTCTTAAATATATAGATGATGATATTATTAAAAACCAGGAGCTTTCCGGTAAGAATTTTCTTTTAACTTTTGGAGCAACAAGAGAATATATTGATGATATAAGATTTATCACAAATAACTCAAGTGGAAAGATGGGTTATTCTATATATAATGAATTAAAAAGAAGAGGTGCCAAAGTCAAAGCTATAGCAGGACCAAACGATCTTAGGATAGAGGATGAAAATATAATCAACGTCCTAACTTCTGAAGAGATGTACAAAAAAGTCGAAAAAAACATCAAGGATGTGGATTGCTTTATATCATGTGCAGCAGTATCTGATTATACACCTGAAAAAAAAGTAAAAGGCAAGATAAAAAAAGATAAAGATGATATAAATAGTTTAAAACTTAAAAGGACTAAAGATATTTTAAAAAAAGTATCCCAAGACAATCCTGATAAGATAATGGTAGGTTTTGCAGCAGAGTGGCAAGACCATGAAAAAAATGCACTTTCAAAGATGAAAAAGAAATCTCTGGATATGTTAGTGCTAAACGATGTATCAAATAAAAATATTGGTTTTAGATCTGATAATAATCAGGTGACGATATATTCTAAAAAAAATCAGACAATTAAGACCGAAATACTTACAAAAAAAGAAATAGCTCATATCGTTGTAAATTCTATCGTTAAAATTCTAAAAAAATAGATTTTTGATGTTTGACTAAAGTCAAAATATTTTTCTTACGAAAAAATGACGAACTTTGAGTTCGTATGCTTTCCAAAGGAAAGTGTTAATGTTAGATTAAAATTAAATCCGAAACACTCAACTTTGTTGAGTATTTCATTGAAAATGAATATACAACTTATAGTTGTAAACGGCACCAAAGGTGCTTAATAACAAGTTTCCAACTTGTTATTAAAGTTTCCACCGGTAATTTTCGATAGATATTTGTTAGTTTGACAGTAGTATGTTTTTTTTTTAAAATATAATAACCATTCACTAAGTGAATGAATGGTCGCAGGGAGGCGCAAATGTTAAGAGGGGAAAATATGCTTCTAGAAGAGATAAGAGAATCTGTTAAAGATCTAAGAGACAATTATGGAGCTTGTGGACTAAAATTAGGAACAGAAGCTGAAGGTAATACATTTGAAGATATTAGATATATGAAAGAAAATGTAGGTGATATTCTTCCTATTGTTGTAAAAGTGGGTGGTTGCGAGGCAAAAAATGATATAAGGATGATGTCTGAGATCGGAGTATCAGGAATCATTGGACCAATGATCGAATCACCTTATGCTCTTTCTATTTTTGTCAGGACATTAAAGAGTTATTATAAAGATCTTTCTAAAGTAAAAAAAATAATAAATATAGAATCAATAACCTCTTTTGAAAATCTTGGCAGGATATTAAACCACCCTGATTTTGAGATAATAGATCAGGTAACCATTGGTAGGACAGATTTCTCAACTTCAATATCCTCTCATGTTGATGATGAAAAAGTCTTTAAATATGTTAAAGAAATAGTGAATGCTTCCCATAAAGCTGGAAAGATCACCTCGGTTGGTGGAAGTATAACTCCACTTAACGCTATAAAGATAAAAGATTTTACAGGTACTGAGAAAATAAATATTCGTACGGTCGTAATAGATCTTAAAAAATGTCCAAATATTTATGAGGCGATAAGAAAATCGCTTGAACTTGAGATACTTCTTCTAAAGAATAATAAAATACTATTTCCAGAATATAATAGTTATTTTGAAAATAGGATAAAGGTCATTAAAGAAAGAATAGCTTGTTAAATAGGAAGTTAGGTCGATGAGAATAACACTATGTTTATAGTTATTGGCGGTGGGCTTTTTCAAACATATGCAATAAAAAAAGCAAAATCTCTTGGGCTAAAAGTTGTATGTGTAGATATGAATCCAAATGCTCAGGGTGCAAAAGAAGCCGATGAATTTATTAATATTTCAACAAAAGATCATCAATCTATCTGTAATGAAATAAGAAAAAGAAATTTCTTAGTTGATGGAGTTATAACCGTCGGCACTGATATGTCTGAATCTGTATATTATATTTCCAAAGAATTTTGGCTCGATCCTGGTTTTAAGGATTACAAAAAAGTAGTAAATAAAATTGAGATGCGAAAGGCTTTACAGGAAAATAATGTACCACAGCCAAAATTTACGTTTTCTACTGATTGCAGAGAACTAATTGAAAATCGTAAAAAAGCAGGACTTTCTTTTCCTCTAGTAATTAAACCTGCTCAGTCAATGGGAGCAAGAGGCGTAAAAAAAGTATTAGATGATAAACAGATAGAAACTCAATTTGATATATGCAAAGAACACTCTTTCGATAAAAGAGTTATTCTTGAAGAATATATGAGTGGTCCAGAAGTTTCGGTTGAATCTCTTATAGTAAATGGTAAATACTGTCCTATGGTAATAGGTGATAGACACATAGAAAAAGAACCTTTTTTTATTGAGACAGGTCATTCATGTCCCTCAAGATTATCAAAAAAAGATATTAATGAAATTAACCGGATAATGGAACTTGCAGCCAATGCACTTCAAATTCATAATGCCCCAGCAAAAGGTGATATTAAGATAACAAAAAAAGGTGTAATGGTAGGAGAAATAGCTGCCAGATTAAGTGGTGGATTTATGTCGTAGCACACATTACCTCTGTCAACCGGGATTGATGCTATAAAACTTGCTATTGAGCAAAGGCTAGGACTAATCGTTGATGTTAAACCAACTATTGATAAGTATCCGGTATGTATAGAAAGAGCTATTTATTCAGAAGAAGATTTTTTTATTAAAAAAATAAAAGGAGTTAAGGAAGCTCAGGAGATTGAAGGTGTAAAATTCTTACACTTTAATCTAAAAGAAGGAGATCAGGTAAGTCCTTTGACTTCTAATATTGGAAAGATCGCCAATGTTATAATTGCAGCTGATAGTTTTGAAAAGGCTGAAAAAACATTTGAAAAAGTTAAAAGTGAGCTTTGTATAATATGAATAAAGCAGAAATCTTTAATGGTATATGTTTTGCTTGTAAGATATGTAACGGAAAAGCTTGTAGAGGAATAATCCCAGGAATGGGTGGTTTAGGAAATGGTAATACCTTTGTAAGCAATTACGATTCTTGGGAAAATATTAAAATCGAATCTAACAAAGACAAAATGCCAAAAATCGTTTTTGCTCCAATGACAGGTGTCGATGAGAACATGGGTGGATATCTATCTGAAAGAGAGTTTCATCATCTTGCGGTAAAAGCTTCCAAAAAAGCCTGTATATTACATTCAATTGGTGATGGATTTCCTGAATATAAACTCGAATATGGAGCAGAAGCATTAAGAAAAAACAATTCAAGGGGAGCTGTTTTTTTAAAACCTTTCAGACATGAGCTACTTATGAAAAAATATAATAGTATAAAAGATGTTGCATCTTTTGTTGGAATAGATATAGATTGTCTTTGTCTTCCGACTTTAAAAGGGGTTAAAGATATTGTTGATATGGGATATGAAGAATTGAACAGCTTTATTAAAAATATTGATATACCATTTATTATAAAAGGTATATTTGATAGTTCTCAAATAGAACTTATAAGAAAATTGAGACCGTTTGGTGTTGTAGTTTCCAATCACGGAGGAAGAGTATTTGATAATGGTAAAGGGATCGCATATATATTAAAGGAACTTGAAAATGAGATCAGACCTTTTGTTAAAGAGATATGGGTAGATGGAGGACTAAGAAAAAGGGAACATCTTTTAAAAGCAAAAGCACTGGGAGCTGATCGAGTTATCATTGGAAGACCATTTGCGGTAAACACCATATTATACAGAGAAAAAGGGGTAGTTAGATTTCTTGAAGAAAATTCTATTTGTCTGTAAAGTTTCTAAAAGCACGGGAACAGGTCATATAAGAAGAGCAGCTTTTCTTTCAAAATTTCTTGAATCAAAAACAAAGATACTTTTTTTTGGAGATAAAAGTATTGGTGAAAATATATGTTCTGAAGCTATTTATATTAAGTCTTATATAGATATTTTTAATGAAATAAATAGATTTAAACCTAACTGGATAGTAATGGATAGACAAAAAAACTCATCGAACCTGATAAAAAGGTTGAAAAAATCAGGAACTAAAATCCTGCTTATTGAAGATGATTCTTTTGCTGGAAAGTATGCTGATATTGTATGGGATGCAAACGTAAAAATAAAAAAAGACGGTTATATTACTGGCTTTGAAAAAGTTCTTTTAAATCCAAAAGTTTTTGATCATAAAAAAAAGAAATACAATGATTCAGCGGGGAGTATCTTTATATGTCTTGGTGGCACTGATATAAACCAAAATATTCCTTTCCTCATAAAGAATCTTTCTGATAAAGGTTTGTATTTGCACGTTTTCCCTGGTTCAAGATATGTTGAGTATTTGAAATATAAAAAAGCAGATGTTAAAATTTATAACGAGAAGGAAAATATTTTTCATATTGCCAGGCAGTGTGATATTGCTATAGTATCAGGTGGTATTACTATGTATGAAATGGTTTATCTTGGCATTCCGACTATCGTCTGGCCACAGGTATATCATCAAAAAAATAACACTTTGCAACTTTTAGAGAAAAATATAATTAAAATAGCTGATTCAAAGCAAGAAATTTTAAAGGTAATAATGTCTTTTGTCGATAAAACAGAGAAATACTATGAGTTTTTGAGTTTTATTAAAGATTTAAGTATCGGAAATGGTATTAAAGATTTTAAGAATATATTGGAGGGTTAGATGGATAAGAAACTACTTATTGCGATTGTAGTAATTATTGGAGTCATTCTTTTATTTTCAGTGATGAAAGGAGATAAAGGAAAGGATATAGTTGTTGAGGACAATGCAGGCCAGGTAGTTGTAAAAGATGAACCGGTTATTGTTGAGGAAGATGATGATGTAAGCATGGAAGAAGAAACGCCGTTTATTGAACCTGAGATAGAAGAAGAGCCTCAGTCAGAAGTAAATGTTGAAAGAGTTCCTTTCAATAAAGATGCCGAAAAAGATGTTCAGAAACAGGAAGTGTTTGAAGATGATTTTTATTATGTTGTAAGACCTGGTGATACACTTTGGAGCCTTTCACTTTAGTATTATATGGATCCTTATAACTACAAAAAAATAGCATCCTTTAATGGTATTGAAAGTCCTGATGTGATCTATCCGGGTCAGAAAATAAATTTCCCAGGCCAGATAGTAAAAAGAGATTATATCTATACAGTAAGCCTTGGAGATAACCTCTGGCAGATAGCTAAAAAGGTATATAATAATCCTCTTATGTGGAAGTTTTTAGCAGGTTATAATTCAGTTGATCTTGAATCAAGAATAATCTGGCCTGGAATGAAACTGAGAATTCCTTATAATACATCTAAGTATGTAGCTCAGGAAGGTGATGATATGTTTAAAATAGCTGCAAAATTATATAACTCGCCGCTTTTTGCTGCAAGACTTGCTGGTTATAACAATATTGACTATTTATATTATGTTGCTCCTGGCACTGTAATATATTATCCGGAGTTTGAGATAAGATAAATGAATAAAGCTGGGTCAGGTCGAGTATGATTAGCTGAATTTTCAGGATCGACTCTGACCCCGATTACTTGAAAAATATAAAGAATCTCTTTATTATTGATGATAATAAAGAGATTCTTTTTTATAGGAGAAAAAAATGAGGGATATTAAAATTGGTGTAATTGGTCTTGGTTATGTTGGTCTTCCGCTTGCAGTAGAGTTTGGTAAGATTGTCGATGTAATTGGTTTTGATATAAATAAAAAAAGAGTAGAAGAGTTAAAAAAATTTGTTGATAAGACTCTGGAAGTAGATTCAAAGACAATGAAAGAAGCAAAGAATTTGAAATACTCTTGTGAGATTGAAGAACTAAAAACCTGTAACTTTTTTATTGTTACCGTCCCGACTCCAATAGATGAATACAAAGTTCCCGATCTAACACCAGTTAGAGCATCTTCGCATACTGTAGGAAAAGCACTTTCCCATGGAGACTATGTTGTATATGAATCAACAGTTTATCCTGGTGTAACCGAGGATATTTGTGTCGATATTCTAGAAAAAGAATCAGGTCTTAAATTTAACGAAGATTTTTATGTTGGTTATTCTCCTGAAAGGATAAATCCGGGGGATAAGGAGCACACCTTTTCTAAGATACTAAAAGTCGTTTCCGGATCAACACCTGATGCCTGTGAATATATAGCGAAAGTTTATGAAAAAGTAGTCAAAGCAGGAGTATATAAAGCAAAGAGTATCAAAGTAGCAGAGGCTGCAAAAGTAATAGAAAACACACAAAGAGATGTTAATATAGCACTAATAAATGAACTTTCTATGCTTTTTAACACTCTTGGAATAGATACCAGACAGGTCCTTGAAGCTGCGGGAACAAAATGGAACTTTCTGCCGTTTTTCCCAGGTCTGGTAGGTGGTCATTGTATCGGTGTCGATCCGTATTATCTTACATTTAAAGCTCAGCATGCAGGATATCACCCTCAGATGATACTAGCTGGTAGAAGAATAAATGATAACATGGGGAAATATGTATCTAATCAGGTTATGAAGATAATGACAAAGAAGAAGCTTCATGTTGTTGATTCTAATATTCTTCTTATGGGTTTCACATTTAAAGAGAACTGTCCGGATACTAGAAACACAAGGGTAATTGATATATTTAAAGAGTTAAAGTCATATAATGCTAATGTTGATATATGGGACCCATGGGCTGACATTGAAGAAGCTAAGGAAGAATATGGGTTAAATATAATGACTAAAAAACCTTCTAAAAAATATAGTGCTGTGATTTGTGCTGTAGGACATGATCAGTTTAAAAATATGAATTTAGAAGATATAAAAGAGCTTTGTGTTGAAGATGCAGTTGTCTATGATGTCAAAGGGATCCTTCCTCTGGAAATAATTGACGATAGACTTTAATTAATTTTAGCTGCGAAGGTATAAACATCACCTACTACAGTTCTACTTACACTTCAACGCGAAAATACTTTATTTTCAAAAACGATAGCACATCCTGTGTAGGTGTTTTTGAAAATTTATGAAATTCATTTCTATATAAGTCATAGAATTAATTTTAATTAATTATTTCCAGTACTGATTTTAAGGGTTTATACATTGCTTTTTTCGCTATTTTAATATATAATATTAAGAATAATAATAGTTTAATGTTTTGATTTTTAAAAAAAACAATAGTTGAAATTGTAAAATTTTATTTAATTTATTGGAAACATAGCTTTAGGAAAAAATTTTAAAGACAAGGCAGTTTGAAGAAGGCCTACTTGGAAAGTAAGTCGATGAAAAATAACGAAGTCTTTGAAAATTTTTACAAAGCCCGAAGTGAAGTCTGAATTTGGTTTTTACTTCTATGTTTTCTAGAAAGTAAAATAAGGTTTTACGAAAAAGAGAGGGGACATTTATGGAGGTCCCTATGAAAAGTAAAATCTTTTTTCTTTTAATAATCTCAATCATCTTATCTTTTTCAATAACTACTAACGCAATAAATGATTGGACAATAATGGTCTATTTGTGTGGTGATAATGATCTTGAACCTTTTTCATTTTATGATG
>PKTG01000097.1:0-6161 GCA_002869225.1 Candidatus Muiribacterium halophilum
TGAAAATGCCGTGCATTTTCACAGATATAATTCTTTAAAAATCTTTTTAAACCCTTAGATATATGTTTTGATCTTAATAGAATCTGTTTTATACTCCACCGGTCCAAAACTCTTGATAACTGGGTCAGAGTCGATCCTTAGATCAAGCTAACAAAGCTCGACCTGACCCTTCGATTTTAGAAGGTTAGAGCATCAATTGCGCAATGCTGACTCACTACTAAACGGCTTAGCTACGTTTAGAATCACTCCGCTGGCGTACCGTAGCAACTCACATTGCTCCAGTATGATTAACCTTCTTACCTCAACTCTCATTCACTTATAATCGTTGCGTTTTTTCATCCGGAAAAAACTTACTATTTTCAAAAACTAAAGGCCCTCCTAGCTTTACGTTTTTGAAAATTTATTACATTCATTTTATTTAGCCTTTCAAACAAAATAATCCAAAAGTAAATTAATTGTCTTTTACAAATATTTAAGCTCATTTTTCCTCGAATTAACTAAGGCTAGTCCTTCGTCAAGTTTCAAACTACTAAACATTAAAATTCTTCATAATTTCTTTTTTGTCTAATCAAATTAAAAAGATAACTGCAAAATATTGGATTGGAAATTAAACAGTTTACAAAAATTTAATAATAAAATAGAATAATAGCATAATTAATGGAGATTTTATGAATATAGATTTTGATCAATTATACAGCGAAGCGAAAAAGGTCCTTAATCCATGGAAACTTTCAGAATTTGCTGAATCTGGTGGAGTTGGTGCAGCATTACTAACTAAAAAAGGAAATATATACACTGGAGTTTGTATTGATACTTCATCATCAATGGGCGGATGTGCTGAACATTTTGCAGCGGGTACAATGATAAATGCTGGAGAAAACGAAATTGTGGCCATGATCGCTGTGAACTGGGATGGGAAGATATTCCCGCCTTGTGGAAGATGTCGAGAGTTTATTAGTCAGCTTTCTCCAGAAAATCTAAATACTCAGGTAAAAGTATCAGAAAACATAGTTTTATCCCTAAAAGACCTACTCCCATACGATTATAAAGATTTATGTTCTTAACTGGAAAAGAATTGTATTAGGGTAGCACCGTTGCATTACGCATTAGGTATCTAAATTAAATCCAACCGATTGCAGTTATTACAAGGCTTTATCATAATTACATAATAACTGCCCTCTCTCGCTCCCAAAATGGTAAAGTGCTGGAATGAAAATGATTGCAATAAATTTTCAAAAACGTAAAGCTAGGATGGCCTTTAGTTTTTGAAAATAATAAGTTTTTTCTGGATGAAAAAACGCAATGGTTATAAATGAATGAGAGTTGAGAAAAGAAGGTATATCAACTAATACAGGGAGACTTGCACAGAAACGCTTACCCAAAATGTTCACGCGTTGAAGTGTAAGGCAAGCTGGAGTAGATGATGATTTTTCCTTCGAAAATTTCTTAATAAGAGCTTTTATTAAGATCAAAACCTTATTTCTAAAGGTTTAAAAGATTATTACTGTGAAAATGGAGTGCATTTTCACTAACCTCTTGAAACAAAAAAGCCCCTGCAAAGGCAGAGGCTTTTTTTGTTTATTAAGAAATTAAAAGATTATCTTATAAATCCACCAAAGAAACCAATATATACCTGACAGAAAAGATAATTTCCTCCGCTTCTCTGGCTCAAATGTATATCATAAGTATGTGGAGTATACATATAAAGAGAATAAGTAGCTTCGTTTTCTATTCTCTGATTTGTGGTTCCGTAATTGACTCTTTTTGTAAAACCATTAGTTGATATATTTTTTGATAGTCCGTCATCATACCATCTTTTAAATATCCTGATAGCACTTTCAAGCTGTTTACCCAAACCTCTGTAAGCAGGGTTATGATAACCATTGTCAGGACAACCAACACCCATAGCCCAGTCAAGAGTGTTTTCTGTGACATTTTGTCTTGTAATAAGACTCTGTTCTTTTTGAGCTGTTGATATTATTACTTTAGGATTTATTCCGTACTGAGCACATACATCGTGTATTATCTGAGAAGGCATCTGTCCTCTGTATGAATCTTTTAATCTTGAGTTTCTGGATTCTAAAAACTGCTGAATAGCCTGTGCTGTCATTGTAGTTGTATCAGTAAATTCACCATTCTCCATTAGTCTTTCATATCTGATATCTCTAGATAGATTACCTGTAAATGCATCTCCTGTGGTTGTGGTATTGGGTGTAGTTGTCGTTGGAGACGGAGAAGAATCGGGAGTTGTCGTAGTATCAGGAGTCGTGTTAGATGATGGAGTGAAATTGTTTGCACCTGTTTGTGGAGTACCGTTGATAGCTGCTGAGATCGAAGTCTGAGCTCCATCAGAAAACATCGTATTAATGATACAGAACAATTGATGGAAGTTGATTATTAATTCTTTTCCCATACAAAGAGTCTGTTGAATGTTTCCGGATACTTCTTCATCAATACCTAGAATACTGGAGACTTGACCAACTATATTTATAACATTATCAATAAATGATGTGATCTGCTGAAGGCCTTCGTTGGATAAGAAACTAGAAGATCCACCGGGGGAGAATCTACCACTTGAAGGATCATAATCAACATTTTCTTTATCTGATCTATTAATAGTTTCTTTTAGGTTGATCATTACATTGGATAAGGTGGAGATGTTCCCACGATTACCTCTTTTTATTACAAAATCAAGAATATCTCTTGTAGCATCCTGAGTATTGTTTTTTATATCTTTAAATATCTGAGTGTCTATCTCTTTTAATTTCTGGTTTATTTCTCTTGATCTCTGAAGGTTTTGCGGGCTTGGCTTGAAATTTACTATCTCTCTAGGAGATTTTCCTTCGATCTGTCTCTGAAAATCGTATCTTATACTGGTAAGTTCAAGCGAATAATCCACTCTTTTCTGAAGGTTTTTCTGTAAATCGGTATTTAAAGGAGGTAGATCATAATTATGACCAGGATAAAAATCTGGCATCGGCTCAGCACCAACTAGTCTTAAGATCTTATTAGCTTCTTCATGGCTTTTATAGATAGGTTCCTCAAAATATGGAAGCATACCGTTTTTAGGAGTAAATCTTAGAACTTCTTTTGGGATAGGTTCGACTTTAGGTTGCTGTTTTGCTACCTGTTTTGGTGAAGATGACCCGAGACTGATAGAACCTGTATGAGTTTGACAAAAAGCGGTGATAACAGTCAAGATGAGTATGATTGACAGGATTGTTTTTTTATTCATAGCTATACCTCCTATTTCTTTCTATTAATTTTAATTATAAGAGATATACACTTCATAAACAATAAATAATTAAGTATCGCAGCTTTGTATTTCATGAAAGATACATAAAACCTTGAAGTAATACTTTAAATTTACTATAATGAGTCTCATGAAATATATAACTTTTCTTGTGATGATAATTACTGCTGTCTATCTGCTTATCAATCCTACTTATAGTATTGATGTTCAGGATAAAGTAGATCATCATGTCAGATTTTTTAAAAAAGATTTTGTTATAGATAAAAATGATGTAAAAGGAATACTAACAGAGTATTTTAAGATCGAGAAAAGTCCGGAATACTCAAAAGAAAGTCTTGTGTATGCTAGATTTAAAGATAAATTAAAAGACTGGGATACAAAAGAGATACCAGGAATAACCGCGACAGCTTATTATCCAGGTCCTGAAAGTTGTGGAGAATATGCTGATGGTTATACTTTCATGGAAATGGTAGCGGATTATGGAATCATGGCTGTTGACCCTAGAGTCATAGAACTTGGTAGTGTTGTATATGTTGAAAACTATGGTTTTGCTATAGCTGCGGATATTGGTGGTGCTATAAAAGGAAACAAGATAGATCTTTGTTTTCCTGAGTATAATACAGCTATGGAGTTTGGTGTCGAAAGACTAAATGTTGCAATGATACCTATTAATTAAAATCCGGGAATGATTTTAATTACGTTAAGCGTAAAGTGTAAAGTGTGATGGGAAGAACAGGGAAAATAGTTGGAAATAGGGAGCCCTAATCCCAAAATCCAAAATCCAGTTTCATCCCAAATACCAGTCTTTTAAATAAAGGAGCTAATATGAGTAATATAAAAGATATAGAAAACGTTTTTGAATTATTCAAAGAACATGGACTTACCCAGTTCTCTTATTCTGATGGAGATATCAATATAGAACTCAAGAAAGAAACTATGCAGCCAATGATGGCTCCAGTTCAACCAATACATACACAACCAGTCAATAATATTCAGATGTCTCAGATCAAACAATCTCAAGCACCTCAAAAAGTCGAAAATACTGTGGCTATTTCTGGTAATGAGATAAAAAGTCCAATACATGGAAATTTCTATAGATCACCATCTCCTGATGCAAAAGCCTTTATAGAGGTAGGTCAGACTATAAGTGAAGGTCAGGTCGTCTGTATTATCGAAAGTATGAAACTGATGAATGAGATAAAATCACCTTTCTCAGGTAAGGTAGTAGATATACTTATTGAAAATGGAAAAGCTGTAGGAAAAGGTGAGACAATAATAATAGTAGAATAATAGACCTTTATTAAAGAAAAATCTTTAAGGAGTATATTATGATGTATGATGTTGCTGTAATAGGTTCAGGCCCGGGTGGTTATGTTGCTGCTATTTATGCAGCTATACAAGGAAAAAAGACTGTTATATTTGAAAAAGGTAATATTGGTGGTACATGTCTTAATGTTGGTTGTATTCCTACAAAAGCACTTCTTGCAAGTGCTGAACTCTTAAAGAAGATCAAACATTCCGAAGATTTTGGTATAGAAGTAGAGGGTGTCAAAATAAATACTGAGACTATGTTCAATCAGAAAGAGGAGATCGTCCAAAAACTTCGTAAAGGTGTTGAAGGACTGCTCAAAGGTCATAAGATCGATATTGTAAACGAGAAAGCAACTTTGAAGGAAAAGGGTAAGGTTCATACACAAAGCGGCGAATATCAAGCCAATTCAATAATTATCGCAACCGGTTCCGAGCCCCTTGATATACCTGGTATGGAAACTGATGGAAATCTTATATTAAACAGCACTCATGCATTGTCATGCAAAGAACTTCCTGAAAAAGCAGTTGTCATTGGTGGCGGAGTAATAGGGATAGAATTTGCTTCAATCTGGTCGACTCTTGGAGTGCAGGTCGAAGTAGTAGAGATGGCAGATGAGATAATACCTGCTGCTGATAAAGAAATTGCGAAAAGACTAAGACTGATGCTTAAGAAAAATAAGATAAAATTTCATACAAAGACAAAAGTAGAAGCACTTGATAAAAAAGATAATTCTGTTTTAGTAAAGTTAGATAATAAAAAAGAAATAGAAGCTGATAAAGTTTTAGTTGCTGTGGGTAGAAAACTAAATCTTGAGTATATAGAACTTGATGTTGAGATGGAGGGAAGATTTATTAAGACCGATCCAACAATGAAGACATCAGTTGATGGTGTTTATGCTATAGGAGATATTACAAGTATTTGGCAACTAGCTCACGTAGCTTCATCTCAGGCTTTTGTAGCAGTTGATTCCATATGTGGTAAGGAAGCGTATTTTTCTTATAGAGCTATCCCATCATGTGTATACTCAATACCTGAGATAGCATGGTGTGGCAAGACCGAAGATGAGCTTAAAGAAAATGGTGAACCATACAAAAAAGGGATGTTTAGATTCTCAGCACTTGGAAAAGCAATGGCGCTTAGAGAAAAAGATGGATTTGTTAAAGTACTTAGTGATGAGATGGACAATATTCTCGGAGTACATATTATCGGCCCTAAAGCTACAGAGCTCATTTCTGAGGCAAACCTTGCACTTGCATCAAGACTTAAACTTTATGAATGGGGTGGAGTAATACATGCACATCCGACGCTTTCAGAGATACTCATGGAAGCTGTCCATGATGCAGAAAATCATTGCATCCACAGTATTTAATAACACAACACACTATTTATCGTGGAATGTGGAAATATATAAAAATCAATAAATGAAAGTTTTTAAATTCAATTACAAAAGTTTCATTATTATAAAAACGTAATATTTTCTCTCTTTTCTTTTTTAACAACCTTTTTTTATTAATACCTTTAAGGAAGAGGTGTGATAATTCTAATTAAAAAATATTTTCAGATGGATTTCAACGACAATGACGGAGACATAGCCTT
>PKTG01000097.1:6178-43449 GCA_002869225.1 Candidatus Muiribacterium halophilum
TGACGGAGACATAGCCTTAGCTACGTTGAGTAAAGTGGAGTTGGAAGACGTTGAAAAGAAGATTAAGTAGGTTATCAGAACCTCTTTTTTAAAGGTATAGTGATAATATCGATCTGATAAACTGGTATCTCAAATACATCCACAGTAACGTATAGAACGATGTAAACCCTTTCATTATATAATATTTTTGATACTACAGCATAATACTGCTTACTTCTTTGTCCGCGATTAAACTCCTTAAACAGTGAAAGTTCAGGGTATACTACATCGTACCAACGCGTTTCGGGATTATCTAATTTTCTTCCAATCTCCGAAAAAAGTATCTTCCAGTCTTCTTTTATGAACTTTTCCATATAATGAAAGAAGATCTTTGATGGAAGTAAATAAACTTTTGATCTATATGTGTATCTTTTTCGTTTTCCGGATAGTTTTAATATTGAAGATGGAATATCATCTCTGTTTAAAACACCAGTTGCTATTATATAATCTCCTGTCTTATTTTCACTAAAAGCGGTTATGAAAGAATCCTGATATCTTTTTATATAAATACTATCTTCACCTAGAAAATCCTCCGTCTTAAGTTCAAGACTCAAGACAGAGGATGTAAAAAATATTATAAAAAATAAGTTGATTAAAGTTTTTCTCATTAGTCTGAAAGGCTATAACCCCATTTATTATCTTTTCTATGTCTAACTATTAATGTTGCATTTGTTAATTCAGAAAGAGCTTTTTCAAGTTTTTTAGAGGACATCTTACAATTCTTTTTAAGTGTGTCTTTTTCTATGAAACCTGCTTTTTCAATAAGTTTTCTTATTTTTTGATTATCTTTATCTTCAAGAGTTCTTATTATCATTCTTGATACTTTTCTTCCATAATTACCATCAACAGATTGTGGAGTGTTGATAACCGGTTTAATTAACGCTGGTTTAACTGATGAGTTCCAAATTGTATCGTATTCAGCTAAAAATCTATCTATTATATCTGAATGATTCCTGTATGGTCTTTCAAATATCATTATATTCTCAAAATTTCTTGTTTCAGCTGAGGCAGACCAGTTATAACTTCCAGCTGCAAGTTTCTGTTTGTTTACAACAAGAAACTTATGATGAAGTAAAAGATTTCTCGTGTGTGATATCTCAACTTCTTTTTTTTCATTGTTGAAAGCAAAAGCATTTGCTCTCCATTTGTATCTTATCTCAAGATTCTCAAGTTTGTTTTCTTTTTTTTGTTTTTCAAGCCATGGACCCATGACGCTAATGTGTTCTTCAGAAGTACCCATCTGTGTCATATCAAGGAGGACTCTAAATATTGATTTCGGTCTGCTTTTTGCAGTCCTTATAATTGCATCGGCAAGATCTCTGTGTGTAAAAGAAAACATTGCTATATCTAAAGAACCCCCACTCCACCAGGTTTCTCTGATTAGTTTTTCAAGTTCTTCGTCTATACGATAATTTTTATCTTCTGTAATTGGTTCGGAGTTAAAAACAACTCTTACATCACCAGCTACCGGATATGCAGGGACATATTTTTCACTTTTACATCTTCCGAATGCTTCGCTGCCATATTCGTTCCAAAGTCTTGCAAATTCTTCCTGAAACTGTCTCGCGACATTTGGAGAATCATAGAAGAATATTCTGTTTTCTGCATATAACTGATCTGAACCGTAGGAAATATTTGAACTTCCTGCAAAACACTCATAAGGTATTTTTGACTGCGGAGTATAAAATACTCCAAACTTCTCATGCATTGTTCCGTAGATCTTATCACCACTTCTTAAAGTAAGGCATCTTCCTCTGTCTACCATTGATTGTGTATGTATTTCTTTTATCTGAAAATCAAAAGATTTACCTTCTTTTTTGTATTTTTCAGAAGCTTCTGATACTTTTTCTATCAGATCTTTTCTCTGTGAAACCGTCCATGAAGCACATGCATCTAAAATCAATTTCACTTCTATGTTTCTTTCTCCAGCACATTTAATAAGTTCATCAAGTATATCACCGGTTGAAAGTGCATACATACATATTTTTATTTTTCCGCCATCTTTTGTTTCCATTATCATTTTAAGTACACCGTTTTCAAGTGTAGCATCAACTTTTTTGTTATTTGGTAAAGTAATGTTCCTTTCTTTGTTTATCTTTGCAAAACCGCCATCAGGTGCAAAATAAGCATTGATGTCGCCTGCAATAGAAAGTATTGAAAACAGTACTAATAAAACAAACATTATTATTTTTTTCATTTTTTCTCCCCAGTATTTTTAATAACTGATTCCACTTAAAATATGAAAATCATTAATATATAATAACAGAAAATCACTTAGCTTAAAATATGATATAATCTGTAAATAGGAGAATCTTATGAATAAAAAAAACACCTTGAGGCTTATATTATCTATCATAATTTGTAATCTCGCCGGTATTTTTGGTGCTGTCTTTACCAAAAAATCTGTTAGCACATGGTATACTACTTTGGAAAAACCATCTTTTAATCCTCCGGGTTGGGTCTTTGGTCCTGTATGGACTGTTATTTATATAATGATGGGAATATCTCTCTTTTATATATGGGATTCAAAAGATAACAAACTCAAAAAAAAGACTCTTATATTATTCTATATTCAACTACTATTAAACGGACTATGGTCCTTTCTTTTTTTTGGGCTTAGATCTCCATTTTATGCTTTTATAGATATCATACTTCTTCTTATTTTCATTTTCCTTACTATCGCTTATTCATTCAAGATATCAAGAAAAATATCATACCTGTTACTTCCTTATTTATTATGGGTATGCTTCGCTACGTTGTTAAATTATAAGATATTAGTGCTCAATACTTGAAATCCTAATTCCGTAGATTTATAATTCACATAAACCCGAACAAGATTGGTTTATTTTAAGGGGAAAATACAGTTTTATGGGAGTGTTATATGAGAACACCTTTTTATGATTGTCATGTGAAATACGGCGGAAAGATCGTAGAGTTTTGTGGTTATGAACTTCCTATTCAATTCGAAGGGATCATTAAAGAACATAACAGAGTAAGAGAAAATGCTGGTCTTTTTGATGTATCTCATATGGGTGAATTTTTTCTCGAAGGTAAAGGCGCTATTGAGTTTGCAGATAAGATAGTACCAAACAGGGTGTCAGAACTTGTCGATGGTCAAGCTCTTTATACTCCTCTTTGTAGAGAAGATGGTACAACTGTAGATGATCTTCTAGTATACAGAATGGATGCTGAAAATGTACTCCTTGTAGTAAATGCAGCTAATATAGATAAAGATTTTGCTCATATTTCATCGATTGATAGACCGGAAAGTGTGAAACTAACAAACAGGTCTAAAGATTTTGCTCAACTTGCAATACAGGGTCCGAAAGCTCCTTATATAGTTCAGAAACTTATAGAAGAAGGAAGAAACGTTGATAACATTGGTTTTTTCCATTTTGAAAGATGTTTGTTTGCAGGAGTTCAGGCTATTGTATCAAGAACCGGTTATACTGGTGAATATGGATTTGAGATATATTTTGACTCACTCGATAAAGCGCATGATGTTTGGGAAAGCATAATGGAAGCTGGTAAAGAATATTATGTTCAGCCAATAGGTCTTGGTGCAAGGGATACACTCAGATTTGAGGGTTGTCTTATGCTTTATGGTAATGATCTTAATGATACTACTACTCCACTTGATGCTAAATTGAACTGGACTATTGACTGGAACTCGGATTTTATAGGTAAAGCTGCTCTTCTAAAACAGAAGGAAGAAGGTTACAGCAGAAGACTTGCAGGACTTGAGATAATAGATAAAGGAATAGCAAGACATGATTATGAAGTATATTCACTTGATGAGAAAAAGATAGGAGTGATCACTTCAGGAACAAAATGTCCTACATTAAACAAGATAATGGCTATGGCTTATATAGAAAGCCCGCTATGGAAAAAAGGTAATGAGGTATTAGTAAAAGTAAGGAACAAATTTATAAAAGCCAAGACTGTGAAGATGCCATTTTATAAAAAACCGGCATTGACTATGGTAAATAAAGAACGCGAAGCGTAATGCGTAAAGCGTAATGGGTAATAATTGAGTCGAGGGTCAAAAACCCTTTGCAAAGCAAAGCACAGCCTGAAAGGCTCATCTTGAGCGGAGCGATACATCAGCAGCATAGCTGCTAAACTGCTGTGAAACAGGAAACGGTGGAACAGTAAACAGTTAAAATTGTGAGAAGTGAAAAGTTAGCGAGTCTAATGACTCTAGTAATAAGATAAAAGTAGAAAATATAAAAACAAAGAAACATGGGGTTTGGGATTTGGTGTTTTGGATTTGGGGTGGTTATGATTTTCCCAAAAACCAAAATCCAGTTTCATACCAAGTCCCGATTATTAAGTTGGATTAAGAATATTTGACTTTTTATTAAAAGCTGTGTTTAATAAATTTGAAATCAAGATAATACCTTAAATCAAGGGGGGAAATATGGCAGGAACACTATTTACAAAAACTCATGAATGGGTAAAGCTTAATGGGGATATTGCAACAGTTGGACTATCTGATTATGCTCAGGGTGAACTTGGAGATATCGTTTTCGTTGAGATGCCTGAAGTAGATGAAGAAGTTGATGCTGAAGATTCTATAGGAAGTATAGAATCTGTTAAGACTGTTTCAGATTATTATGCACCACTAACAGGTCAGATAACTGAGCTTAACGAAACACTTGAGGATACTCCTGAACTTCTAAACGAAGAACCTATGACAGATGGTTGGATCTTCAAGATGAAGATCTCAGATAAAGATGAGATAGAAGATCTTATGGATGAAAAAGATTATAAGGATTATTTAAGGGAACTTCAGGAAGAGGGGGAATAACCCTATGGACTTCTTTTCCCATTCTGAAGATGATGTAAAGAAATTGATGGGGGAACTGGGAGTCGGACATATTGATGAACTTTTCAAAGATATTGATCCTGAAAAGTTAAATCCAACTCTGGACCTTCCTGTTCCTATGACAGAAAAGGAAGTAGCTGAGCTTTTAAAGGAAAAAGCTTCTAAAAACTGTGCTGGAGATTGTATATCTCTTGCCGGTGGTGGAGTGTATGATACATATATACCAGCGGTAGTCGATGAACTTGCAGCAAGAGGTGAGTTTTATACTGCTTATACTCCTTATCAGGCTGAGGTAAGTCAGGGAACGCTTCAGGTAATATTTGAATTTCAATCAATGATCTGTTCTCTTACTGGAATGGAAGCTGCTAATGCTTCTATGTATGATGGGGCATCCGCTTTGGCTGAAGCTGTACTTATGGCTTTTCGGCAGAAAAAGAAAGCGAATAACGTTTATATTGCAAAAAGCATAAATCCATTTTATAAAAAAGTTATAAAGACCTATCTTTCAGGATTTGATTATAGTATCAATGAGATCCCTTTTAAAGAAAACGGCCTTTTAGATATCGATTTTTTGAAAAGTCAGGATCTAAATGAAACATGTGCTATCGTAGTATCAAATCCAAATTTCTTTGGACTTTTTGAAAGTGGACTTGAAGAACTCAATGATATAAAAAAAGAAAACAAACTTCTTCTAATTGCACAGCAAAACCTTCTTTAACAGAGTCTTCTTAAAGGTGGAGATGAACTCGGCTTTGATATAGTAGCAGGTGAAGCTCAGAACATGGGAAATTATCCAGGTTTTGGTGGACCGCTTCTTGGTTTCTTAGCAACAACTAAAAAACTTTTAAGAAAACTACCTGGAAGAATAGTTGGACTTTCTGAAGATGTTGATGGTAAAAAGGCTTATGTACTTACTCTTCAGGCACGTGAGCAGCATATAAGAAGACAGACTGCTACATCGAATATATGTTCCAATGAGGCATTATGTGCCACAAGATCTACTATTTATATGGCACTTCTTGGAAAGCAGGGACTAAGTCAGTTAGCTCTTTATAACATGGAAAGAACGGAAAGACTTATAGAAATATTTAAAAGATTTGGTTTTAAAGAAAGATTCCAAACTCCTTATTTTAACGAAAATGTACTTTATCATGAAAAGATAGATGAGACTTTTGAAAGACTTACTGAAAAAGGACTTGTTTGTGGAATACTTCTTAAGGATCATCTTGGAGATGATTTCAAAAATTGTATCCTGATCTGTGGTACTGAAAAACTTACAGATAAAAAATTGGAAAAGGTTTCTAGTATTCTTAAGGAGGTACTCTAATGGATAAAGTTGAAAAGACTATTTTTGAGTTTTCCTCAAAAGGTGCTGGTACCTATAAGACTGTTGAAAGAGATCTTTCTGCTTTTGAAAAAAGAATACCTGCATCTTTGAGAAGAGCTGATCTTGATTTTCCTGAAGTATCAGAACCTGAGGTCTTAAGGCATTATTTCAGACTGTCCAGGAAAAACTTCTCAGTAGATGAAGGTTTTTATCCACTTGGTTCCTGTACTATGAAATATAATCCAAAGATAAACGAGAGACTTGCTTCCAATCCTGCTTTTACAGATGTGCATCCATTGATGCCGGTTGAAAAAGTTCAGGGATGTCTTGAGATAATGAACGAACTATCAGAGTATCTTTGTGAGATAGTCGGAATGGATTCATGTACTTTATCTCCAGTTGCAGGTTCACATGGAGAGTTCACAGGACTCAAGATAATCAAAGAATATCATAAAAAGATGGGAAACGATCACAAGGATGTTATCATTCTTCCTGACTCAGCTCATGGAACAAATCCGGCTAGTGCTTCAATGTGTGGTTTTAAAGTTGTTGAAGTCCCATCTGATAAAGATGGTGGAATAGATCTTGAGAGACTTAAGGAACTGGTTGATGACAATGTTGCAGGTTTTATGGTGACTAATCCAAGTACTTTAGGTCTTTATGATAAAAACATACAGGAGATCGCAAAGGTATTTCATGAAAAAGATGCACTTCTTTATTATGATGGAGCAAACCTTAATGCGATTATGGGAAAAGTCAAACCTGGAGATATGGGATTTGATATAGTTCATCTTAACCTTCATAAGACTTTTTCTACACCTCATGGTGGAGGTGGACCAGGAGCTGGACCTGTTGGAGTAAAGAAAAGACTACATAGTTTCCTTCCTGGACCTTTAGTTGAAAAAAAAGGTGAAAAATATGTGTTTGCGGATGAACCGGTTCATACTATTGGAAGATTACATTCGTTTTACGGAAATTTTTTGATTCTTGTTAGAGCTTATATATATATAAGGATGCTTGGTGAAAAAGGTCTTAGAAAGACCTCGGAAAGAGCTGTTCTTAATGCAAATTACATGATGAACAAACTAAAGAAAGTACTTAAACTCGACTATGACAGAACATGTATGCATGAGTTTGTCTTGTCAGCAAAAGCTTTAAAGAAAGAGACGGGTGTCTCAGCAATGGATATAGCAAAAAGACTTCTTGATTTTGGATATCATGCACCTACAATGTATTTTCCTCTTATTGTTGAGGAAGCTCTTATGATAGAACCTACAGAGACAGAGACAAAAGAAAGTATTGATGATTTTTGTAAAGCTATTGAAAAAATAGTTGAGGAAAGCAGAAAGGACCCTGAGATTCTTCATAATGCTCCAATAAACACTCCGGTTAGAAGAGTTGATGATGTTCAGGCTGCAAGAAAACCAAGGACAAATCATTATTTAGACTGCAGGTCTGATGTTTAAAATAACTGTACCATGTTCGTTAAGGATCGGGCCGGGGATCGATACTTTTGCCCTGGCCGTCGATCGTTTCATAGAGATAATACTAATAGATGTTGATCGTGAAGAAAAAAATGGAAGCGTTACAATAGACCGCGATAGTACACCTTTTGTTGATAGAGAGAATCTGAAACTTATAACAAATAAGATATTCCGACATATGAGTCGAGTGTTCTCATTTCCAAGATACGATATAAAGGTGAAATTTCTTTCCGAAAAAGCATATCTTTCATGTCTTAATCAGAACGAGGCTATACTTATTGGTATTGTAAGTATATTAAATCTTGTCTATAACCTTAATCTTACAGAGGAACGTATACTTTCTATCGCAAATGAGACGGGATTTAGATTAGAATGTGCGACGGCTTCGTTTATGGGAAATCTTGCTATTGTTGACAGGGAAAGAAATAATTTTCTTACAATCGACTGGCCATCTGAGTGGAAGATATCTCTCGTTAAACCATCAGAACCAAAATGGATCAAAAAGCTTCCAAAAATAAGTAGAGAGATAGCAGATGATATGGTCTCAAAAGCGTCATTTTTCACAATAGCTGTCTTGAATTCAAATTCAGAACTTCTAGCTGCTTCTCTTCAAGATCAGTTTCTTTATAATATTCATAGAGGAAGAATACCTTATCTTGATAAATTACTTCTGACAGGGAAAAACTGCAATGTTCACGGACTATCACTTTTAAGAAAAGAGGCTGGAATAATAATAATAGCTGATCAGATTCCAAGAAAAAGATGTTCATCGAGAATATATCAGCTTTTATCCACTGCCAATACAGAATATATTGAAGAGGAATTTGGGGTAGAAGGCGCAGGTATTGCAATATGCAAAGATTGATACAGGTAAGAAAATTCGGTGGATCTTCACTTGCTAATCAGACTCTTGTCAAAAGAGCCTGTTTACTTATAAAGGAAGCTCTTGATGAGAATGATGGACTGTCGATAATAGTTGTTGTATCAGCTCAGGGGAACCAGACAGACGAACTTTTCTCAAAGACACGGATGTATTTCCCGGAAAAAGGATGTGAGACTCAGAAAGCTCTTTTTGTATCTACCGGAGAACTTCAGAGTGCATCTCTTTTTTCTATGATGATGGATAGTATTTGTGTAAGTTCTAAAGTTGCTCTTGTGAATAATATTCCAATAGAGACAAACGGAGAAAGTCTGGATTCTAGAATAGTCAGTATCGGAAAAGATTATCTTAGCCAACTGATCGAAAAATATAGAGTAGTTATAGTCCCTGGTTATCAGGGTATAAATTCCTCTAATGAGATAACCGTTCTCGGTAGAGGTGGTTCGGATACTTCTGCAGTCGCCATTGCTGGTAGTCTTGAACTTGATGAATGTCTTATCTTTAGTGATGTAGATGGAATATATACTGCTGATCCTAGAATAATATCAAATGCAAAGCATATAAGCTCAATATGTTATGATGAGATGAAAGAGATGGCTTTATCCGGTGCACAGGTAATTCATTATAGAGCCGTAGAGATTGCAAGAAGATACAATGTTAAGGTAAAATGTTTATCAGCTTTTAAAAAAGGAAAAGAGACTGTAGTCTGCAAAGAGACATCTATGGAAAAACATCATATAACAGGAATCGTCCATAATCTTGATGAAGCAAGGGTCGATATAAAAGGAAAGAGTGCAAAGAATACGATAATATCAGATATATTCAAACTTCTTTCCAATATTAATATTCCTGTTGATATGCTTAGTCAGATATCATCAGGAGATGGTATAACCATCTCTTTTACTATCCCTCGTTCGAACATTGTACAGGCAAAAAACCTTCTTGAGCAGGAAAAGGATAGAATAGGTTTTGATGAGATGAATATCAATCTTGATGTCGCAAAGATATCTGTTATTGGGAACGGACTGAGGAACAATACTCAGGTGGCGACCAGGATACTTGATGTGATGAGAGATGAAGGTATGAAAATATATATGATGTCATATTCTGATCTTAGGATAAGTACTGTTATTCCTTCAGATGAGTTTCGTAGAGTTCTCAGTAGGCTTCATGAGGTCTTTTTTGAGGAGAATTGATGAATATCGCTGTTGTAGGCGCATCTGGCATTGTTGGAAGAGAATTTCTGAAGTTAATATGTCAGAGAGGTTTAGCTTATAATAAGATATATCTTTTTTCTAGTGATAGATCAGCAGGAAAAAAGATATTTATAAATGGAAAAGACCATGAGTTTATAAGTCTTTCTAAAGCTAATATTCCGGATGATGTTGATATTGCTTTTTTTTCAGCTGGTTCTTCTGTTAGTCTTAAATATGTTCCTTTATTTGCTGAAAAGGGGACGGTTGTAATCGATAATTCATCTGCTTTCAGAATGAAGGATAATATTCCGTTAGTAGTTCCTGAAATAAATTTCAATGCTATTAAAGAAGATGATAAAATAATAGCTAATCCTAATTGTTCTACCATACAATTTGTTCTTGTGCTCGATCTGCTTAAGATCCTGAGACCAAAGAGTATATATATATCTACTTATCAGTCTGTATCAGGTGCTGGTCTTAAGGCTCTTGAGGATGTCCTTCTTGATAAAAGTGATTTTTTTGAACAAGGTATAAACAGGAATGTAATACCTGAAATAGGTGAGTTTAATGATCTTGGAGAGACTACTGAAGAGGAAAAGATAAGAAAAGAGACTGTTAAGATACTCGAGATCCCCCTTAAGATAAATTCATTTGCTGTTAGAGTTCCAACTTTGTTCTGTCATAGTGAATCTGTGATCATTGAATTTGAAAGTGAAGTGAATATAGATGATATCAAATCTTTACTGGAACAAAGTGAAGTTGTTGTGTATGATGAGAAGATGAACTTAAGTCTTGATATAGCTGGAAGTGATAAGACATTTGTCTCAAGATTACATCAGATAAAAGAATATAGAGATTCTATAAATATGTGGATAAGTGCAGATAATATTCGTACGGGTGCAGCTTTAAACGCTGTAAAGATAGCTGAGAGGATAATCAATGAGAAGTTTTGATAAAAAGCAACTTTTTTTAATGATGATATTATTTCTCTTTGTTATCTCTTATGCTGCAAAAGAAAATAAAGTAGTCGTTTACGGTGGAGTAATTGAATATAAGACTGATGAAGAGATGATATATGTGAGAGATGGTGCTCATATTTTTTACTCTGATATAGAGATATTTGCTGATAATATTCAGGTAGATGTTGAAAATGATAAGGTGTTTGCTTTAGGAAACGTAATATTCTGGCAGGGTCAGGATAAGACTATGGGGGAATATCTTGAATATGATAATAAGACGGGAAAAGGTTATATAGAGAATGCAAAACTGGTAAGACAGCAGAGTATTATGTATGCTGATTCTATCGAACTCTCGGTAAGAAAAATATCTGGAAAGAATATAATCTGGACTACCTGTGAGCTCGATCATCCTCATTATTATCTAAAAGCAAAGAGTATTGATATCTTTCCTGATCAGGTCATGTATGCACACGATATGAAATATGTGATACATGGAGATACCATAATAAAACAGAAAGTATATAAAATAGATATAAAACCTCTTCAGGAAGATTTTAAATATCGATATGGATATTCTGACTCAAAAGGTGTATGGGTTAACGCAAAGTATAACTATCTTCTCACCCCGATAGCTACAGGCTGGCTTACATGGGATTATACTCAAAGAATATCGGATACGATCTCGACAACAAATACATGGAAGCTAAACAATAAGAGAGATTCTTTAGGAATAAATACTTCAAACTATTCTACAAAGGATGGTAAAAACTCGACAGCAAACTATAGGATGAACTATAGAGGGAGAAGTGGTATAGCAAATTATACTTTCTCAGGCACTTTCTTTTCAAGAGATAATTCCCTGACAGCAAAGAACGATGAACTGAATTACAACGTGACTTTAGGGCTTAGAATGCCAAGAAATAATTTGCTTGAACTAAGCAATATTAACATATACTGGAAAGAAAGAAGAGACCCTGATGGAAGTTCTTACCCTCAGGATGATAAGATCAGAGTACTTGATAAGATACCTGAGATAAATTTGACAACAAACAGGATAACCCTTCCAGGTAAAATTTTTAATGTAAATATGAACCTTTTGTGGGGAAAATATTTTGAAGGTGGACCAACTGAGGTCTATGCAAGAAAACAGGATGAGAAGATAAATATATCGTCAAACTCTTATGAGATATGGAAACTTGGTAGACTTAATTTATCTGGAAACATAAATCATTCAAGAGATTCAAAAGGAAATGATCAAAAGACCTATTATACTGGTGTATCTTTAAATAAGACTTTTTTTAAAGGTATGTCGTGGTCGAATAAATGGGATAGAAGAGATAATTTTGGTACAAGTGCTTTCTCATACTCCACAAGACCAGGCTCTCTGACTTATCGAAGTACACTTGCATATAGAGGTAAGAAGATATCAAGTACACTTTTATCATTTAACTATGATCTTAAAGCTGATAAATTTCTCTCAGGAATATATTCGGACCTAAGATTGAATCTAAATAAATTTGAATATTATCTTAAACTAAATTATGCGCTTAATAATCAGACTTTAGGTGATCTCAAGAATCCTGATCCTACTTTTAGTGATAATTACAATAGGCTTTCTTATAATTTTGATAAGGATACCTATTTAAGATTTACAGTGCCATATAATAGGACAACAGGAAAATATACAAGTCATTACATTGAAGGAAAATTCAAGCTTCCTAATTTTTATATAGGACATAACTTTATTGAAGGCAAAAGGATAACTGCTAATCTTACATGGAGAAGAGATCTTATAACTAAGTCTACAAAAGCTCTTTCAATGGATTTTACGATTGATTTACATTGCTGGGAGGGCGTGATAAAATGGGACAGAAATCGTAAGGAAGGTTGGCTTGAATTTTATGTTAAGACCGATCCTGGAAACAAACATCGAATATTTTATGATGCTGAAGAAGGAAAGGTGAAACCAATACTAAAAAGAATCGATACTGATTGATGAGGGGAATTATGATTAAAAAACTCTTTATTTTATTATGTGTTTGTACAATTGTCATGAATATAGGATGTGGAAAGTCAAAACAGGATGAAGTTAAAAAGCCTGTCATAAAGGAATGGAAACAGGTTGATTTTATTAATGATTTCTTTCCAAATGATATGATAGTTTTTAATAATAAATTTTATTTTGCAACAGACAAAGGTTTATTTGAATCAAAAGATGGAAAAGATAGACAAATCGCTAAAATAGATATACTAAAGGAAAAAAAGGCTAAGATAAGAAACCTCGCTGTTAATAACAATATGCTATTTATTGGAACAGATAGAGGTATAGGAATGCTTTCAAATACTTTTAAATTTCAGATAATGGGAATTGTAAATCAGATACTTCCGATAGAATCGGGTAAACTTGCTGTACTAGCTAACGATGGTATATACATTGTAAATAATTCTTTCAAAATTGAGATGCATTTTGACAGCGAGAACTCTTTCTTTGCTCAATATAAGGATAATGAGGATATATCTGAAAGACTTCTTAAGGTTAATAGTGGTGCTGAATTTGGTAAATATTATTATTTTGCAACTGACGAAGGTCTTGCTCAGGTTGGAAAAGATCTTCAAATGGCAAAAATATTTTTTGGAGATTATCTTGTGCCTTCCTTATCGGGAGAACTTATAAAGCATCAAGGAAACTCACCACTACCTGGAAATATGATAAAAGATGTAAAGGTATGGAACTCAAAGATCTTACTTGCTACCAATGGCGGACTTAGTATATATGTTCCTGAATCAAATAACTGGCATAATCTTACATCTGATCATTATGAGAAGACAAAAAGAGGAAGTAAATGGCAGGAGATACTTGTACCTGGGAACACTGATATGATTGGTAATTATGTCAATGATATAAATGTTTATGAAGATAAAGCTTTTATTTCAACTAATAAAGGTCTGAATCTCTTAAATCTCAAAACAAATAAGATCGAGAAGAAACTACTTGAAGGAAGTATTAAATTTTCCTATCTAAAAGATGATACTCTTTTTGTTTCTTCAGATTTTGATGGATTATATATTTTCAGATTACAGGAGGTCATAGATGAAAATAGCAATAGGTAATGACCACGCAGCGGTAGAGTTAAAAAAGTGGATTATGGAAGAATTTTTAGATGTTGATTTTATCAATGTTGGAACTGATAAAGACGAAAGTGTTGATTATACAGATTATTCTTATGAGGTGTGTAAAAAGGTCAATGCAGGCGAAGCTGAGCTTGGAATACTAATTTGTGGAACCGGAACAGGAATGGCAATTTCTGCAAATAAAGTAAAAGGTATCCGTGCAGCGATGTGTTATAACGAGATGATGGCAGAGTATGCAAAAAGACATAACAATGCAAATGTACTCGCTATTGGTGCAAGAGTCATGGGAGATGAACTTGCTAAAAGAGTTGTAAGAATATTCTTAAATACTCCTTTTGATGGTGGAAGACATGAAAGACGTGTAAATAAAATAACAAAGATAGAGGAGGAAAATTTATGATAACAGTTGTAGATCACTCTTTAATTAAACATAAGCTCGCTTATGTTAGGGATAAAAAGACAACAAATAAGGATTTTAGAGAACTTATATCGGAGATCGCTCTTCTTCTAACTTATGAAGCAACCAGAAAACTCTCTACTGTTAAAAAGACTGTTGAGACTCCTATTATGGAAGCTGAGTGTGAGGTAGTTAAAGGTAGAAAACCGGTTATTGTACCAATACTTAGAGCTGGTCTTGGTATGGTTGATGGGATTCTTAAAGTAATGCCTATGGCAAAGACAGGTCATATCGGGCTTTATAGAGATCCTGTAACTTATCAGCCAGTTGAATATTTTTGTAAGATGCCTGACTCACTTGAAGAAAGACAGATATTTCTTGTAGATCCTATGCTTGCCACGGGTGTTTCGGCTTCAGCAGCAATAGATATACTAAAGAAACATAATGCACAGAAAATAAAATTCTTATGTATACTATCATGTCCAGAGGGAGCAGCTTATCTTGAAGAAAAGCATCCTGATGTTGATATTTTTACTGCTGCTATGGATATTAAACTAAACAACAAAAAATATATCCTTCCTGGACTTGGCGATGCAGGTGACAGGATATTTGTAACAATTTAACGGGAGATTTTTATGAAAAAAGATAAAAGACCGGATTGGAAACATTATTTTATGGATATCACAAACTTAGTATCCACAAGATCTACATGTCTAAGACGGGGAGTTGGTGCAATAATCGTTGAGAACAAACATATACTTGCAACAGGTTACAATGGAGTTCCAAGAGGGATAACTCATTGTGAACAGACCGGATGTTTGAGAGAAAAACTAAATGTACCTTCTGGTCAGAGAGCTGAACTTTGCAGAGGTCTTCATGCTGAACAGAATGCTATAATTCAGGCAGCGACTCATGGTGTCAAAATAGAAGGAGCTGATCTTTACTGTACTCATCAGCCTTGTGTGATCTGTTCAAAGATGATAATCAATGCTGGAATCAAAAAGGTGTATATTGCGCATCCTTATCCTGATGAACTGGCTCAGGAGATGCTAAGTGAAGCTGGAATAACAGTAGAGGTGATAAATACAAAAGATGTTTGATCCGTATTTGATAAAAACTTTTTTATTGGTTTGTATACTGGAGACTATTTTATTTTTTATTATTAAAAAAATAGGGGTATATGACCAGCCATCAGAAAGGAAGATGCATGAGAATCCCAAGCTTACTATGGGTGGTTTGTTATTCATCGTTCCGTTTATACTAATTGGTGGTAAAGAAGAAGTATTTAGAAATGTATATACTGCAATAGCTTTTTTTCTGGTTATAGCTGTTGGAATATTTGATGATCTAAAAGGTGCTACAGCAAAGATGAAATTAGGTACACAGTTAATTGCAGGAGCGCTACTTTTTTTTGGAGGGTCAGGGTTTACATCATTTCTGGGTATTGAGAATATAGTTGTGCTTTTTCTGTTGACGATATTCTATTATGCCTCGTTTATAAACATAATAAACCTTGTTGATGGAGCTGATGGTTTAGCTGTACTACTTTCAACTGTTATCTTTTCAGGTCTTTATTCTGTATCATTCTTAACACCTTCAGGTGTAATGATGTTTAATATTGTTATTTGTCTTCTTGTCTTTTTAATATTCAATATAAAAAATTCTATAATATTCATGGGAGACACTGGTTCTAACTTTCTTGGTTTTTTAATGGGGATGCTTTTTCTAAATGCTGGTTTTTCGGATTTTACAACAAATAGATTCCTTCCGTTTATACTACTTATTGCATTACCTTTCTTTGATACTCTTTTTGCAATAATTCGCAGGATCAAAAATAAAAAATCTATTCTTGATGCGGATAAAAAACACATACATCATATACTTATAAAGAAATATAATCTTAATAGAGCTCTGATAATAATAGTTTTGCTTCAGGTAATATTCAGCTTTTTGGGAATAAGATTATATGGAGTCATGTTGTGACAAGACGAGTGTTATCTTTTATTTTAATAGATCTAATAAGTTCTTTTATGAGTCTATTGATCAGTTTTATTGTAATTGAAAAGACCTTTCCGAATATAAAAGATCTTTTGTTTTACAGTGGATATTGTGTTCTATTTTTATTTATTTTCAGGATGTATATTTTTGTTTCAAGACATCTAAGGGTAAGAGCTTTCTTTTATTCAGCTCTTTCCAGTATTTTTGCTTCTATAAGTTATTATTTTTATCCAAAGACTTCAATAAGAGTGCTCTTTACATCAGCTCTTATGTTTTTCTGTATTCTTCTTTTTACTCGAATAATGCCATTTTTAATTAGGAGAAATAATAAGAAAAAGAGATTGAAAAACATCCTTATTTATGGAGCTGGAGAAGCCGGTATAATGATAGCTAAAGAAATCATCAAAGATAGATCGACAAATACAGAAGTGATAGGTTTTGTCGATGATGATGAAAGACTATGGGGAAATTACATAGAAGGTTTAAGAGTGTATGGTGGAAGAGAGATCATAGAAAATACATATATAAGATATGATATTGATGAAGTTTTGGTAGCTTTACCTTCTGCTCATGCAAAAGAGATAGAAGAAATAAGAGCTTTTTTAAAAGAAAAAAGTGTCAAAGCAAGAAACCTTCCTGCAGAATCTGAACTTGTGGATGGAAGTGTCTCATATAAAGAAGCAAGAGAATTTTCAATAGATGATGTGCTCAGAAAGGAACCTCACCCAAGAGACCTTGTCGCACTTGGTGCATTAATAGGTGGAAAAAAAGTTCTTATTACAGGTGCCGGTGGTTCAATAGGTTCAGAACTATCAAGACAGGTACTTCTCTTTAATCCAAAGAGACTTCTTGTTGCAGGACATGGCGAGAATAGTATTTATCTTCTTAAAAACGAACTTAAAAGTTATGAGAATTTTGATTCTTTATTGATGGATATTCAGGATTATGAAAAAGTTGAAAAGGTAATAGAGGAGTTTAAACCGGATATAATATTTCATGCAGCTGCACATAAACATGTACCTCTTATGGAGGAAAATCCAGATGAGGGTGTAAAGAACAATATCTTTGGTTCCTTTAATGTGTTTGAGATAGCGGGAAAGAACAGGGTGTCAAGACTTATCTTTATATCAACTGATAAAGCTGTAAATCCCAAGAGTGTTATGGGAGCTACCAAAAGGGTTGCAGAAAAGATGATGATAGCCTTTTCAGAAAAATTTCCTGATACTATATATGCTTCTGTCAGATTTGGAAATGTAATTGGTTCAAGAGGCTCTGTTTTTCCGTTATTTAAGAAACAGATAAAAGAAGGTGGTCCTTTGACATTAACTCATCCTGAGGTTGAAAGGTTCTTTATGTCAATACCTGAAGCGGTTCAGCTGACGATGGAAGCTGCCTGTCTTGGTAAAGGTGGAGAGGTATTTATTCTTGATATGGGAGAACCTGTAAAGATACTAGATATTGCCGAGAAGATGATAAGACTTTCAGGTATGGAACCTGGCAAGGATATTAATATAAAGATAACAGGTCTAAGAGATGGTGAGAAGCTAACAGAAGAATTGTTTTATGGAAAAGAAGTCAGAATAAATACTCGAAATAAAAAGATTTTCATTGCAAAACATACCAAAGTTCCAATAGAATTTATTGAGACTGTGGAAAAGGAATTTGTTGGTATAAATATGTTATCCGATGATGATATTAGAAAAAGACTCCGTAGTCTTGTTGAAGAATAAAGGATTTTTATGACTATCACATATATTTTTATTTTCGCTCTATTACTAATGTTCTTTTTATCAAGATTTCTTGGTAAAGCTAATCTTCTTGTACTTCCATATTTTTTTATATGTATTGGCTTAATAACATATATGTATGAATTTAAAGACTTTTTACTTCCAGTACTTCTAGGTAGTATATTTTTCTTTTCGCTTGGAGTAGTTGTAAAAAGATATCATATTGATACTTTTCTGGAGATTCTCTTTCAGGTTCTGATAATCTCTTCGATTGTGTTTTTAGGGATGAAGATCTATTTTATCAGAAAACTTACTGGTGGCTTTTATTATTTTACTGAGATAAGAGCTATTCTTTTTACCTTTTTCTGGATATTTATAAATATGAATGTGATGAAATTTATAAGAAAGACAGGTGAGCTTTTTCTTGGAATAGGTGTTTGTATAGTCATGGCTCTTTATATGCTTATTATAAATCAGAACATGCCAGTTGAGATAATGCTTTTTGCTCAATCTGTATTTTTTATATATTTATGGCTTCTTCTTTATAAGCTTATTTACAGGGAGAGTCTTTTTGATGATTCTATCTTTTACTTTCTATCTTTTTTAACGGTTAGTCTTTCTATTGTAGGAACAGCAAAAAGCGTAATGATATTTTCGGTTATCATTCCTGCTTTTATTGTTGGTATACCTTTGCTTTTCTTATTGTTTATGACAATACTTTCGTTTATTCGTTTTCAAAAAGGTGTAAGAGACCGTTTTTCATGGAAATTTTCTTATAACAGGATGATATTTTTCCTTTACCTGATCACTTTCTATGTTACCATACCTGTAATACTCTATTTTTCCAGAATAAGTATCGCAAAAAATGTTATAGTAAGTCTCCTTAGTTTTTCTATACTTTATCTTATTGGAAGGTCAGTCTTTTTTGGAGAAAAAAGATCCAAAGTCAAAAAAGCCATCTTTGGTGTTGATATAAAACCGGCTAGTCGAATCAAACTATTAAAAAGTGTTCATAACGTAATAAAGGGAAACGTACAAAACTATATCGTTACCCTTAATGCTTTGATGTTATACGAGGCTAAACAGGATGATTTTTATAGGGTTGTATTAAATTCTGCTGATTTTCAGACAGTAGACGGTGTTGGTGTATTATGGGCCATGGATTTTTTAGGTTATGAGAATATGGAGAAGGTTACAGGAATAGATTTTGTGAAAGATCTTGCCAGGCTATCTGCAAAATACGGTTATGGAATGTTTATGCTTGGAGCAGAACAGGACGTAGTTGAAACTGCTGCTAAAAACATGAAAAGAGATTTTGAAGGTGTAGTTATAAGTGGAGTAAGAAATGGGTATTTTGATTCAGAAAATGAATCAGAAGTAATTGAAAAGATAAATAGTTCAGGTGCAAAGATACTTCTTGTTGGAATGGGTGTACCAAGGCAGGAAAAATGGATATTCTATAATCTTCATAAACTACCAAATGTAAGGATAGCTATTGGAGTTGGTGGAACGTTTGATGTATTATCCGGTAAAGTTAAAAGAGCACCAGGGTTGTTTCAGAAGGTTGGGCTTGAGTGGCTTTATAGAACGCTTAAAGAGCCAACAAGGTTTAGTAGAATACTAAAGCTACCAGCATTCGTCCTAAACGTCTTTAGAGAATACTTATAATAACCGTAATGCGTAAAGCGTGATGGATAATGCGAAAAAACACGATATTTCGATAAACGATTTTACGAAAAGTCGTTGAGTCGATAAATCGATAAGTCGGTTTTTTAATGATTCGTGAAAATGGGCTGTATTTTCACAGTCACAAGAATCTAAAAATCCTTTAAAAACCTTAGATATATGTTTTAATTTTCAAAGAATCTGTTTTATACTCCGCAGGTCCAGCTCCCTGCAATGTGCAACTCAAAATTCCCAAGTGTAACAGAACCAGAATTTTGATTTCCAATTTATGCCGCCACCCACTGAGAAATATTCTACATCTATACAAATATTATCCTTTATCAATATGTTTGATTTTAATATGAATTCAAGTAGAATTTAATTATGAAAAAAATTCTCATCCTATTAATCATAATTTTTGTAATTAGTTTTATTCAATATCAATATGTAAATTCCGAAGATGATGAATATTACAAAAATAGAATAAAAGACTTGTTAATTGAAATGGAATTAGTTGAAAATACAGAAAATATACTAAAAATAGATAAAAAAATTTTATTATAAAAAAGCATTAAGTTTGTATCTAACTTCATAAATAAGAATCAATCTTATTCGGCAGAGTTTGGTTTTAATAAAAAAGATAAAACAATAGTCTCGTTTTCTTCAGATTATGAATTTTTAAAAGAAAAAACTAAAGTAAAAGACTCATTAGTATCGTTAAGTAAATATATATTAAGCACCTTAAGAAATGATTTTAAACTGTTTTTAGATCAAATCGAGTTTATAGAAGAAAATAATTATTTTTCAATTGTATTAATGAAAAATATTAATGGATTCCAGGTTTTATATGGCAAAAGAGTAGAGATCACACTTGTTGATAAAGGAAGAATAGTTAGTTTAAATATTTTTGACGATGAAATGAAAATAAATAAACCAACGATGATAAAAAGAGAATTAGCGTTTGAAAAAATCAAGAGAAATCTTTTAGAAAAAAATGATATCGATGACTTTCAATTTGAAGATAAATACAAAGAATATACAGAATTTTTTTACATGGATATTTCCAGACCTATATTTTTAAAAGTTAATGATATTATCAATGAATATAGATTATACTGGGTGTTTCCCGCTTTTTTTAAAGATAATAAAAAGGAAATAAAGATTTTTTTATATGATATAGAAAAAGGAATTATTTTAGAATATTAAATATAAATCTAGGGTGTGGGCGCGTGACATTTGACATTTTATATTCGCTGCTTCCTATTATGCAATTTTACTGATAATTAAAAAGTCGTTCGAAAAAATGTAAGAAAACACAAAAAGTCCTTCGAAAAATGCAAATTTTATTAATAAAATTTCAACATTTTGCAATATCTTTTTAATTTGATAAGAGAAAAAAGAAGTTATGAAGAATTTTACAATTTGGCAAGTGAAATTCGACAAAGGTCTAGCCAATAGTTAATTCAAGGAGAATCGCTTTGAAATAACAGCGAAGTGAAGGATTGAATCCTAATATCTAAAGGCTAAAAGAGTTTCTAAAACTATTACTGAAAAACAAGGTTTGTCAAATGTCACGCTCCGACACCCTTTATAACGACACCCCTATAAAATCAAAGGTACGAAGCGGAAAAGATCTTTTGATTTTGTGATAATTAACTCATTATCTTTTTTCTTAATGAAATACATTGGACCCTCTCTTTGTGGACAAATAAGCTTACCGTTTTCGGTAAGTCTATTAAAGGCGAATTCTTTTAATATCTCCAGCTTATCTTCTTCTATTCCTGCTGTTATTATTATTCTGTCAAAAAAAGGCATATCATCAAAATCTTCTGAAAAAATATTTCCTGTGATGAATTCAATATTTTCATATCTATGTCTTTGCTGAGAATGCTTCATGAGGTTTTCAACATTATTTTTAGCTTTATGGGTCAAATCAGGTATTACTTCAAAAGAGTAGACTTGACCAGGATCTACAAGATACGAAAGAAGAGCTGCGTTCCATCCGCTACCGCTACCTATTTCAAGAACTGTCATTCCTGATTCTATTGGATGTTTTAGAAGCATATACACAACAGTAGAAGGCTGACTAATCGTTTGTCCATGTTCAATCGGTAGAGCAGTATCCAGATATTCAAATCCAGGTTTATCTAAAAAAAATCTTCTATCGGTCTCTCTGATAGCTTCGATTATTCTATGGAAGTATTTCTGATGTTCTTTATCTCTTATAAGGTATACCGAGTTTCTTTTGATAGTATCCATTAAAGTATCAAGTGTAGGTGATTGATTAAATAGGACCATAATATGATTATATCAATAATCATGTAAGCGAGTCTAATGACTCTAGTAAGCAGTATTAAAATACTTAGTAAACAGAGCTTCAAAGCTCTTAGTTAGTTGAAAAATATTAAATTAGACCGAAGGTCACTTACTAACGAATTTAAAGAGTGCTTACAAGAACCGAAGGTTAGCTTACAAGGAATGAAAAAAGTCCGCTTACACAAAGTAGGAACCGGTGACCTGAGCCTTGAAAAATCGCTTAAAAATCAACAATAGAAACAAAAACACTTAAAAAACTTGAATTTTTACTTTAATTTTTTACAATGGTATTAGCAGCTGGTGTAAACGGCTGCTAATAAATGAAATCAAAAAACAAAGAATAAAAAACAGGAGGAACAAAAATGGCAAATCTCAAGCCTCTAAGTAACAAAGTAATCGTGGAAGTGAAGACTCCAGAAGAAAAGACTAAAAGCGGGATCGTACTTCCAGACACAGCATCAAAAGACAGACCTCAGGAAGGTAAAGTAATATCTGTAGGTCCTGGAAAGACTCTTGATAACGGAAACGTTGCAAAGATGCAGGTCAAAAAAGGCGACAAAATAATATTTTCAAAATACTCAGGAACTGAAGTAAAACTTGATGAAAAAGAATATCTTATACTTTCAGAAACTGATATTCTAGCGATCGTTAAATAATTAAAGGGATAAACAATACAAGGAGGAAATACTTAAATGGCTAAACAGATGATCTATAAGGAAGATGCTAGAAAAGCTTTAGAAAAGGGTGTTAACGCTCTTGCTAATGCTGTTAAAGTAACACTTGGACCAAAAGGATGTTGGGTAGTACTTGATAAAAAATTCGGTTCACCTTCAATCACAAATGATGGTGTAACTATCGCTAAAGAAATAGAACTTGAAGATTCATATGAAAATATGGGTGCTCAGCTTGTTAAAGAAGTTGCTTCAAAGACTCAGGATGATGCTGGTGATGGAACTACTACAGCTACTATCCTTGCTCAGGCAATAATCAATGAAGGACTCAAAAACATAACTGCTGGTGCAAGTCCAATAGCTATTAAACATGGAATAACTAGAGCTATAGATGAAGCTGTGAAATATATACAAAAAGTATCAAAAGACGTTAGTGATTCAATAGCAGACGTTGCAACTATCTCAGCAAGATCTAAGGAAGTTGGAGATCTTATTGCTAAAGCTATGAAAGTTGTTGGTTCTGATGGTGTTATCACAGTTGAAGAAGCTCAGGGAATTGATACTACTCTTGATACTGTTGAAGGTATGCAGTTTGATAAAGGTTATATCTCACCTTATATGGTGAATGATTCAGATAAGATGGAAGCAGTTCTTGAAGATCCTTATATTCTTATTACAGATTCAAAGATCTCAACAATGAAAGATCTTCTTCCAGTTCTTGAAAAAGTAGTTCAGTCAGGTAAACCACTTTTTGTTATAGCTGAAGACCTTGAAGGTGAAGCTCTTGCAACTATCGTAGTAAACAAACTTAGAGGAACTCTTAACTGTGTAGCAGTTAAAGCTCCTGGTTTTGGTGATAGAAGAAAAGCGATGCTTGAAGATATAGCTATTCTTACTAACGGACAGAGAATTACTGAAGAACTTGGTCTTAAACTTGAATCTACTGAACTTGAACAGCTTGGAAGAGCTAAAAAGATAGTTGTATCAAAAGATAACACTGTAATAGTAGATGGTGCTGGATCAAAGAAAGATATTAATGCTAGAGTTAAATCTATCAGAAAACAGATCGAAGAGACTTCATCTGATTATGATAAAGAAAAACTACAGGAAAGACTTGCAAAACTATCAGGTGGTGTAGCTGTTATAAAAGTTGGAGCTGCTACAGAAACTGAAATGAAAGAAAAGAAAACAAGGATCGAAGATGCTCTTGCTGCTACAAGATCAGCAGTTGAAGAAGGAATCGTTCCTGGTGGTGGTAGAGTACTTATAGATGCTATCGATTCTATCAAGAAACTTAAAGCTGAAAATGATGACCAGCAGACTGGTATTAACATCGTTATAAAAGCTCTTGAAGCTCCTCTTAGACAGATAGCAACTAACGGTGGATACTCACCAGACGTTATAATAGAAAAAGTAAGAGCAGCTAAAAAAGGTTTTGCTCTTAACGCTGCAACAGGAGAAATGGTTAATATGATGAAAGCTGGGATCGTTGATCCTGCAAAAGTTACAAGATGTGCTCTTCAGAATGCATCATCAATCTCATCTATAATGTTAACTACTGAAGTACTTGTTACAGATATAAAAGAAAAAGAATCTGGATCTCCAGCAATGGGCGGCGGAATGCCTCCAATGGGCGGCGGAATGCCAGGAATGGGAATGATGTAAGACAAATTATCAAAGGCGACAGCTACATGCTGTCGCCTTTTTTGTATAAGGTATGAAAATGAAAAAGCTTACAGATAGAAAAAAAATAATATTATCCAGTCTTATTCAGGAGTACATAAAAACAGGTGATCCTGTATCTTCAAGGTCAGTTACAAAGAACGATAATGTCAGCTGTTCTTCCGCTACGGTAAGAAACGAACTTTCTGAACTTGAGGATATGGGTTTACTTGAAAAGTCCCATTCATTTTCAGGTAGACTTCCTTCAGATGTTGGTTATAGATTTTTTGTTGATAATCTAATGGATAGTGTGGTTGACCTATCCTTAAATGAAAAGGAGAGAATATCTTCTATTTACTCTTTAAGGAATTTAAACTCATCCAGATCTACTATGCTTAAGGATATATTTCTTTATGGTGTAAATGTACTAAATAATCTATGTGATCAGGCGGCTTTTATTTGTGAAGCAAGAAGCATTGAAAAGTCTGTTAAAGCTATTAAGATAATAAAGGTGTCTTCTCTTGTTTATACAGTTATCTTTCATCATGATAATAACGTAATCGAAAACAAATTATGGTTTCCTACAAATTTGATCACAGATGAAGGTCTGGAAACAATGAACAACGTGCTTCAGGATATAACATCAAAAGGATTTAAAGACCTTTCAAATGATGTAAAGAATTATTTTCAAAAGAATAAAGGTCTAAACCATCTTAGAGAAGGTATTATAGAGATAGTCGAACTCGTTCTTGATGGAGGTCGTGAATCGAATATTGATGATACTCTTTATATAGAAGGTATATCAAAACTTATTCAAAAGCCTGAGTTTGCATCTATGGAAAAAATCAGGTCGATAATACAGCTTTTTGAAAGTAAAGAACTTTTGAATCGTGAGATAAAAAAACTTCTTATTTTGAAAAAGATGAATATAAAGATAGGTTCAGAACTTGGAGTTGATGATCTTAATGACTTCTCGCTTATTAGTATACCTTATAGTGCTGGAGAAGATAAAAAAGGTGTCATAGGTATAATTGGTACAAAAAGGATGCAGTATGAGAGAATCGTTAAAATAGTTCGTGAGACTGCTGAAAAATTATCTAGTTTGCTAGTTGGGATCGATCTTGATCTATGATAAAAAAAGCTTTTAAAGATCTCGGACTTGATCCATCAGCAAGTCTGGATGAAATAAAAAAGAAATATAGAAAACTTATGTTTAGATTCCATCCGGATATCAATCCGAATGCAAATATAGAGACTTTTCATAAGATAACAGAATCCTATAATACATTAAGAGATTTTAAGGAAGGAAAACTTAGTCCCCTTTCGGATCTGAGACGTTCCTATGTGCATCTTATTAGAAAACTTGTTCCAGATGTATATGTGAGGATGTCTAAAGAGAATTTTAATAATGCAGATATATTAAAATTTGATATTAACATCTATTGTGATAATTGTATTAGAGATTCGAAGATCCCATGCTTTAAATGTATGAAGAAAGGGTATTTGGATTTTAAAGTTGGAAAAGTAGTAAGAAAAAGAGAGTGTTCTAATTGTGCTGGACGAGGATTTTTATGGGAATGTGATAGATGTGGAGGTAAGGGGTTTTATAAAAAAAGTATCGAGCTATCAAAAAATAAAGCTTTTAAAATAAAAGATGATCTTTATTTGTTAAAGGAAACTGGTAATGAATATAAAGGACATCGTTCTGATGTTTATATAATTTTGTTATGACGTTAAGACGTTAGTGCGTTAATCTAATAATGATTCAATCTTTGTTTATTACTCTTTTTTCAATAATTCCATCAATTATAAAAAAAATAGTATTTACAGCTGAGACCGCTGCAAACAACAGTAAAAATAATGATAATACAATTGTCATAAAAATATTCATCTATCTACCTCATTGTTTTTATACTATATTTTTCGAAAAAAAACACTTTTTACATTAAAAAAATTTTGTACCGGTTTTGAGTTTTGAGTTTTTTTTGATAAAATATCTCGATGATGAAAAAATTTTTATATATATTACCAATAATAATTGTAATTTTAACTCTTGGTTTTAATGCCAAATTTGATAAGATGTTTGAGTCATTCGATGAATTTCTCGCAGACTATCCTATGTATTTAGATGTTACAAAAAGAGATAAAGTTGAAAACTTCAAATCAGATTTTCAGTTAGTTCTTCTTGAACTTGATGAAAAATCCTATGATACTATCTCTGAGCAATATAGCAAATACGATAGTCTTTCTGCTCAAAAAAGAAGTGCTTTTGCAAAAGTAGTTAAATACATTTCTGAACAAGGTGTTAAGGCTATTGCTTTTGACTTTACATATGAGACTTTATCAGATCCTGAAGCGGATAAAGAGTTTATTGGTTCATTAAAAGCAGCACAGGAAAAAGGTGTTAAGATAATACTTGGTTCCAAGATGATGTTTGATGAGATCTCAAGTAAACCTGAGTTTGATACTCCTGCGATTAAAGGATTTGAATATGGTCTTATAAACAATGCACCTAATAAGAACAATATTATTAGAAAACCATTTCTATTTGTTAAATATAAAGATGAGATGCGCTATACGTTAGCTCTTAAGTTATACATGGAAATCAATAATATAAAAGAAGTCAAGTATGATGAACGTTATCTTTATCTTAATGATGATAAGAAGCTTCCTATTCAATATGCAAAAGGACAGGGGCTTGAGCTTGCTTATTATAATATCTATTACACGATGAGATTTGGAGATTCTCATATATTTCCAATCAGTGCGATAATAGATGATAAACAAAGAAAAGAATACACAGAGGATAATTACTTTATCTCTTATGATCTAAACAACAATGAAAGATCAGTATTTAAGGATGCGGTTGTATTTATAGGTACTTCAAGTCCGGATGATCAGGACTTTGTAACCTATTCACTTTCGCAGTTTGAACAGGGAACAGCAATAGTACCTGGAGTTCATATTCATATGTCTTCTTTCTTCTCTATGTTATTTGGTCTTGACTATGATCAGATGAGAGAAAACACATTGTTCTATCTTACTGTTATTATTACTTTAATATTTTCGATATTATTTATTTTTATTGGTCCTTTAAAAGGGCTTTTGGCAATGATGTTTGGTGTATTTTTTACTAATGCGATATCCTGGCTTCTTTTTGTTGAAAAAGGATATCTTTTCTTACCTAGAAAACCAATCGTTGGTATAATAATAGGTTTTCTTATAATCGAATCATATAAGTTCTTCTTTGAATCCAGAGAGAAAAAGAAAATAAAGGGTGCTTTCTCTATGTATATCTCGCCAGCTCTTGTGCAGAACATAGTTAAAAACCCAGATCAATTAAAACTTGGTGGAGAAGAAAAAGAACTTACGATACTTTTCTCAGACATAGCTAATTTTACTACCTTATCAGAAGCAATTGGGGCGGTAAAACTAGTTTCTTTGCTTAATGAATATCTGACAGCTATGACTGACATAATAATGGAAGAAAGCGGAACGCTTGACAAATATATCGGTGATGCTGTAATGGCATTCTGGGGTGCTCCAGTTGATGATGAAAAACACAGTGAGAAAGCATGTAGAGCAGCTATCAGAATGATTGAGACCCTTGAAAAACTGAAACAGGATTGGAAAGAGAGAGATTATCCTGAATTTGGTATAAGAATCGGTCTTAATACCGGAAATGCTATTGTCGGTAATATGGGTGCTAAAAAGCGTTTCAACTATACTGTTATGGGTGATACAGTGAATCTTGCTTCAAGACTTGAAGGTCTTAATAAAGCATATGGTTCAACTATAATGGTTAGTGAATCAACCTACCTACAAAACAAGGATAAGTTTAAATTCAGAGAACTTGATCTTGTTAAGGTTAAAGGTAAGACCCAAGGTGTTAGAGTCTTCCAACTTCTTCATTTTGAGCCTGATGAAAACTATGAGAAGGGTGTTGCTATCTTTACAGAAGCTCTTGAGATATATAGAGCTGGTAATTTTGCAGCTGCACTTTCAAAGTTTAAGGCTGTTTATGAGTTCATCCCAGGGGATACTGTGACTGATACGTTTGTTAAGAGATGCGAACTTCTTTCACAGGAACCACCAGAAGAATGGGATGGAATCTGGACTATGAAAACAAAATAAAAATAGACTGGAAGAAGTATGAAGAAAATATGGAAGATAAAAGAGTATGATAATTCTATTATTGAAAAAATAACCTCTCATTTTAAAATATCTCCGATTATTGCAATAGTCCTTTATAATAGAGGTCTCAGAGATATTGATCAGATACAGAATTTTCTTTCCTACAATGAACACGAGTTTTATTCTCCATTTCTTTTTAAGGATGCTGAAATAGCTGTTGACCTTATAAAAGAGATTGTGGATAAAGGTGAAAAGATAGCTGTCTTTGGTGATTATGATGTTGATGGAATAACAAGTGTTGCTATTTTTCATGAGTTTTTTACTGATCAGCTTAAATACGACAATGTAGAGTATATACTTCCTGAAAGGGAGATCGGATACGGCCTTAACTCAGCCTTTATAGACCGAATAGTAGATAAAGGTGTATCTTTGCTTATAACTGTTGATTGTGGTATTTGTAATGTGGACGAGATAAGAAGAGCAAGAGAAAAAGGTATAAAAGTCATAATAACTGATCATCATGAGATACCTGATGATATCCCTGAAGCAGAAGCTGTAATAAATCCTAAACTTCCAGATCAATATCCCATTAGTTATCTTGCAGGTGTAGGTGTTGCTTTTAAAGTAATACAGGCATGTCTTGAGAGACTTGAACTTGATAAGGATTTTGTTGATAAGATAATCGATCTTGTCGCACTTGGTACTATAGCTGATATTGTACCGGTACTGGATGAGAATAGACTCATAACAAAACTCGGTCTTGATAAGATGAAAAAACATAAAAGACCTGGTATTGAAGCTATAATGAAATATGTATATGGAAATGATATAAACTCAAGGACAATAAGTTTTGGAATAGCACCTAGAATAAATGCAAGTGGTAGGATAGGTAATCCCAAGGTCGCTCTTGATCTTCTGATCACAAAAGATAAACATGAAGCTCAGACACTTGCTAAAGAACTCAACGATCAGAATCGCAAGCGACAGACTATTGAAATGGGTATAATGAAAAAAGCGGATCAACTTGTTAAAGAAGATCCACTTAATGAAAAAGTCATCATTCTCTCTTCGTATGATTGGAATATAGGAGTGATTGGAGTTGTATCTTCAAAACTTAAAGATAATTATTTTCGACCAGCATTTCTTATAAGTATTGATAAGGAGTCAGGTATAGGAAAAGGTTCAGCAAGAAGTGTACAAGGATTTCATCTTGTAGAATCCCTTAATATGTGTTCGGATCTACTTATTGAATATGGTGGACATGAGTTTGCTGCAGGTTTTACGATAAAAGAAGAGAATATACCGGCCTTTCATAAAAGACTTGTAGATATATTTGAGAATGAACAAGCGAAAGGAGATTCAGAGGGACCAACGATTGAAGTTGATATGGAGGTAGAACCTCAGGATGTTAATATGCATCTATATGATGAACTTCGTCAGAAGTTATATCCATATGGAGAAAAGAATCCTTTCCCGCGTTTTGCAATGAGAAATGTAAGTATCAAAAACCTTAATGTATTTTCAGGAAGACATCTTTCATTATGGCTTACAGATGGTTTTCATAATATAAAAGCAGTATGTTATAATTTTTTAAAGGAATAACAGAAGAATCCGTTTGATAGAGGCGATAATATTGATGTTGTATTTACTTTAAAACTAACACATCTTAGAAATGAGAGTTTTATTGAACTGCAACTAGCGGATATCTATGTTCCGGAAAAAGAGAAAAAAGAAAAAAAGAAAAAGAGCTTTAATACAAACAGACTTAGAGAAAGAGGAAACGAGTTTTTGTTTACAGGCTCATATGATAGAGCGATATCTTTTTACAGAAAGGCTTTAAAGGAAAACGATAGGGACTACAAACTTTTATTTAATATTGGTCTTGCTTATAGAAAAAAAGGTGATAAAGGAAAAGCTTTGTCTTATTTTAATAAAGCAAAAAAATATGTTGAAAGAAGTGATGAAGAGGTGTTTAATAAAATAAATGCAAATCTGCAAAAATTAAGATCAGGAGAATAAAAAATGAACTATGAAAAATTAATCAGAGATATACCGGATTTTCCAAAGAAAGGTATTGTATTTAAGGATATCACACCGGTATTAAAAGATCACAGTGCTTTTAAAAAGGTTGTTGAAGAGATGGCTGAGCCTTTCAAAGATTCAGGTATAGATTATGTAGTTGGTATGGAATCAAGAGGATTTATTTTTGGTGTACCAGTGTCCCAGATACTTGGCGCGGGGTTTGTTCCTGTTAGAAAACCGGGTAAACTTCCAGCAAAGACAGCTTCGGAATCCTACGAACTTGAATATGGTAGTGACACTCTTGAGATTCATGAGGATGCTATTGAGGAAGGTAAAAAAGTGCTTATAGTTGATGACCTTCTTGCAACTGGTGGTACATGTGAAGCTACAATAAGATTGGTTGAAAAGATAGGTGGAAAAGTAGAAGGAACTTCTTTCTTTATTGAACTAGGTTTTATAAACGGAAGAGAAAAATTAAAAGGATACAAAGTAAACTCACTTATAAATTATTAATATGAAAAAGTACTTTTTGTTTTCTTTTTTGATTATTGGACTTATTATTTGCCAGGCTTCCGTTTCTGTGTTTAAAGCATGGGATTATTGGGATGGTCCTGGATTTTTAAGGTTCACACTTATGTTCTCTGATGAGACTAATTATGAGATAATCAGGATGGAGGATAAAAGACTTTTTGTTGTTGATATTCATGGTGATTTCAAAAGAGAGACTGATGTAGTCAGTATAGATAAGGGAAATGTCGAATCAGTAAGGATCGGTTCATATAAACCCGGTATAACCAGATTAGTCATAAAGCTTAAATATATCAATGAAGTCAAGGTATATCAGGCAAATAAGAAAAAAAACGATCAGGCTTTAATTTTTGTTGATGTAGATGATTACTATGTGGCCAAGATTGATAAGAATAAGCAAAAGAAACAAAAACCATTTACCGTAGTATTAGATCCAGGCCACGGTGGAATGGACCCGGGAGCGATTAACACGGAATTTGGATTCAATGAGAAGGATATAGCCCTTGATGTATCAAAAAAGGTGAAGTGGATCTTTGATAATATGAAACAGAACAATATAAAATTGATTCTGACTAGAGATACCGATGTATTTCTACCGCTAAGAAGTAGAGCGAAAATAGCACAGAATCTCGAAGCTGATATCTTTATGAGTGTACATGCTGATTCTTCTTATAGAGAATCAGCAGTAGGAGCTAGTTTTTACTATCATTCAGAGACTTCTTCTTCTGTTGAGGCAAACTGGGTCGCTTATAAGGAAAATAAGGATTATTTTATTGAAGAATCATCAGAAGTATCCGATGTATCGGTCATACTGAAAGACTTGAAAGGAGCAAGTAGTCAGAAGAATTCGTCTATCCTTGCAGGTATTGTAAAGGATGGATTTGTTGAAAATGAGATTGATATTCATGGTCGTGGAGTCTTCTGTGCTTCATTTACAGTTCTTGAATCTTCCTATTGTCCTTCAGCTCTAATTGAGATCGGATTTGTCTCAAATCCAGAAGAGAGTAAAAGACTTACTGGAAATATTTACAGGTATGACTTGGCAAAGTCTATTGCTTCTGCTATAATTAAGTACTATGAATTCTCTAAAGAAAAGACTTTTGAGAATAAGAATTTTCCGAGTGTTGAAGTGGATGAGAAGCTCGTGAATAGTTGTGATGCTAAATTAAATTTTTATTGTGTCAATAAAGATTATCTAAAACCGGTACATAAACAAGGAGGAAACAAAAGTGAAAATAATAATTAGTGGACAGAATTTTCATCTTTCAGAAGATCTAAAAGCACATACCGAGAAGAAGCTTTCAAATCTGAAAAAATATTTCGAACAGATCATTGAGACTGATGTAGTATTCCATGTTTCAGACGCTAAAGAAAAAGATAAAAAACATTCTGTAGAAGTTACTATCTGGGCAAATGGAACTACTATTCATGCCGAAGATCATGCACAGGATCTTAAATCATCTGTTGATATGGTTGTTGATAAACTCGAAAGACAGGTGAAAAAATATAAAGAAAAACTTAAAAAGAAATCAAGAAAGAAAATGTCAGTAGCAAAAGAAAAAGCTATAATGCATTCAATAGTAGGACTTGAAGAAGAAGAAGAAGAAAATGATACAACCAAGATCGTTAGAGCAAGAAAATATGCTCTTAAACCTTTATTTGTAGAAGAAGCTGCATTGCAGTTACAGGAATTTGGAAGAGAATTTCTTGTATTCACAAATGCTGAGACTGAACAGGTTAATGTTGTATACAAAAGAAAAGATGGAACTTTCGGACTTATTGAACCGGAATTTTAAAAAATAGAAAATTATGGATATTGAAAATTTATTAAAAGTAGAAAACGTACTACTGGAACCTAAAAGCAATAACAAAGATGATATTATTAAAGAACTTTGTAATTTCGCATATACTCATGGTATTGTCGGAAATGAAGAAGAGTTCTTTACAGTAATTGACAACAGGGAAAAGCTTGGAAGTACAGGTATTGGAAAAAACATAGCGATACCTCATGGTCGGTGTGACTGTGTAAAAAATCTTGCACTAGTCTTTGCCAGACATAAAGAGGGAATTTAATTTGAATCTCTTGATGGAACACCGGCCAAGATCTTTTTCCTTCTAGCTGCACCACTTGATGTAGAATCAAAATATCTTCAGGTACTTGCGCATCTTTCAAGACTTTTAAGAGAGAAGGATTTTAGAGAAAGACTTTTAGATGCAAAAGACCCCCAAGAGATATTGGATATATTAAATACATAATGAGAAATTTCCTAAAAAAACTTTTTAATAAGAATGAACGTGAACTTGCTCGTATTCAGAAGATTGTTGAAGAAATAAACAATCTTGAGGATAATTTTAAAAAATTATCTGATGAAGAGATGCGTGCGATGACTGATAAGTTTCGCGAAAGATTGAACAATGGTGAGGAACTTGATAGTCTCCTTCCTGAAGCTTTTGCTCTTGTCAGAGAAGCTGCTGTAAGAGTTCTTGAACAGAGACATTTTGATGTGCAGCTTGTTGGTGGTATTGTCCTTCATGAAGGAAAGATAGCCGAGATGAAAACGGGTGAAGGTAAGACTCTAGTTTCAACTCTTTCTGCTTATCTTAATGCTTTAAAAGGTCATGTTCATATTGTTACGGTCAACGATTACCTTGCTGAAAGAGACTCAAAATGGATGGGTGAGGTACATCGATTTCTTGGACTATCTGTAGGGCTTATAAAAAGTGGTATGATGCCAACAGACAAAAAAGTGGCATATTCATGTGATATTACCTATGGTACCAACAATGAGTTTGGATTTGATTATCTTAGAGATAATATGGAAGTATCTAGGGATGATTGTGTTCAGGGAAAACTTCAGTTTGCAATAATCGATGAAGTTGACTCTATACTTATTGATGAAGCAAGGACACCACTCATTCTTTCTGGTATGCCAAAAAAATCCTCACATCTTTATTATAAGTTTGATGGAATAACAAGACAGCTATCTAACGAGAAACATTTTACTGTTGATGAGAAACATAGAAATGTAACGCCTACCGAAGAAGGAATAAAAAAAGTCGAATCACTTCTTAATATTGATAATCTATACAGTACTGAAAACTATGATTATTCACATTATCTTTCTCAGGCGTTAAAAGCCCATCATCTTTTTAGAAGAGATAAAGATTATGTTGTTAAGGATGATGAAGTTATAATTGTAGATGATTTTACAGGTAGGTTGATGTTTGGTAGAAGATACAGTGAAGGTCTTCATCAGGCAATCGAGGCAAAGGAAAGAGTCAAAATAAAAGATGAGAGTCAGACTCTTGCGACTATTACACTTCAGAACTTTTTTCTTATGTATGAAAAACTATCAGGCATGACAGGTACTGCAAAAACAGAGGAGAGAGAATTTATTGATATATATAATATGGAGGTCATAGTATTACCGACTAACAGGCCTCTTGCTAGAATAGACTCTCCTGATGTCATATATAAGACTAAGATGGAAAAGTACGAGATGATATGTGAAAGGATCATTGGTCTTCATAAGACTGGTCAACCTGTTCTTGTTGGTACAATTTCTATTGAAGTATCCGAACTTATAGCTGATCTTTTAAAGAAAAAAGGAGTTGCCTGTAATGTACTAAATGCCAAATATCATGAACAGGAAGCTGCAATAATATCCGAAGCTGGAAAACATGGTGCTATAACTATAGCAACAAATATGGCTGGTAGAGGTACAGATATTGTTCTGGATGATGAAGCAAAAGAAGCTGGTGGACTTTTTGTACTCGGTACTGAAAGGCATGAATCGAGAAGAATTGATAATCAGCTAAGAGGAAGATCAGGTAGACAGGGAGATCCAGGACATAGTGAATTTATTCTTTCTCTTGAAGATGATCTTTTGAGATTATTTGGTTCTGATAAGATAAGGATGCTTTATGAGAAGTTCAACGTTCCTCAGTATGAACCTATCGCACATCCACTTTTATCTCAGGCTCTTGAAAGAGCACAGAAAAGAGTTGAGACTCAGAACTATAAGATAAGAAAACATGTACTTGAATATGATAACGTAATTAATGATCAGAGATCTATCATATATAAACAGCGAAGAGAAGTTATTGAAAATGAGGATCTTTCCGATACCATCAGAGAATTTATTGAGGATGTAATACCTCTTTATGCATATACTTACGTCAACAACCAATATACCTCGGAAAATTGGGATATTGTAAAACTTCAGGAAGAGCTTGAAAGAAATCTTGGTATAGAAATATCCAAAGATATCATTCAAAAAGATTCTGCAGAAGAAGCTGCTCAGTCTATACTTGAAGAAGCTTTCAGATATTATAATAAAAAGACCGAATTTTATGGTGAAGAATTTATGAGGAGACTTGAGAAGGTAGCACTACTTCGAAGTGTTGATGATGAATGGCGAGAATATCTGGTCTCTATTGATTCCTTGAGAGAAGGAATAGGTCTCCGTGCCTACGGTCAGAAAGATCCTCTTGTAGAATACAAGATCGAGACCCATGCGATGTTTGATGGACTTATTGCCAGGATAAAAGAGGAAACTGTTAAATTCCTTTTTAAAGTAGAGATAGCTAGAGAAAGAGAAGTAGAAGTAGAAAAAGTAGAGGCTCATGAAAATAGGTCTGATGACTCTGGTTCTAAAAACGCTCCTGTTGTTAGAGAAGGTAAGAAAATCGGTAGAAACGAACCTTGTCCATGCGGGAGTGGGAAGAAGTATAAAAGATGTTGCGGAAGATAATATTTCTTTCAATCTTATTTCTATTTCTTGTACCAGTAATATCTTTTTCAGATGATTATACTCAGGATCAATATGATTCCTATCAATGGTTTTTAAAAGGAAAATTTCTATTTAATCAGGAAAAATATGTTGAAGCATATTCTGCTTTAAAAAAAGCGGCAGAAATAGATCCGGAAAATAAAAAAGCGATTGATCTTATACAGAAAATAGAGGATATAGCTGAGATTCAGAAGATAAAAGTAAAAGAGGAAATTGAAAAGATCAGAGATGCTTCTGAAAAGATCAAACAAGAGCTTCCAAAACCTGAAGTGATTGTTGAAAAGAAAGAGTATGCATGGGATGAATTTCACTTCAAGCTTGCAGAAAGATATATGGGTGAAAGTCAATATGATAAAGCTATAGAAGAGTTTCAAAGATCTTTAGAGGTTTTTCCTGATAATGTTCTTGCACACTATTATCTTTTTCTTATCTTTAGAACAAGGAAACAATATGATAAAGCTTTAGATAAAGTCTATGATATATCTGTTTTTACAAGGCCTTACGCTATATGGCAGGATATGAAGAATAAAGGTGAAGATACCCAAAATATTAGCAAAGTCATTGCTGAATTAGAACCATATTTTAAATATTTTCCGGGTCAGGATTTTCTTAAAAAATTCTCTGATGAGATGAGATGTATGATATATGAGATGGAAGTAGAGAGTGCGTATGAAAAGGATAAAGACTTTTCCTCTGTTAGAAAATTTCTTGATAGAAGTTTTAATTATAGAATAATAAAAGAGCTTGATTATTTTAAAGAACCATTTCCTGAATTCTCAGTATCATCATTATTTGCAAGAGGATTACTGAAGAAAGAATATAAATGTCCTGCTGGCGGTGAATATTTTGTTAAGAACGGTAGGGTTTACTGTTCTAAATGTGATCTGGAAAATCTTGATAAACAGGAAGAAAAGATCAAAGAGGATCAGATAATAATAGCTCAGGCTGATAGAACGAAGTTTCTTAAATATAGTAAGCTTGGTGATACCTTCTTTATGAAAGATAAATATGACCTTTCTCTCTTAAATTATAAAGAAGCATTATCTTATTTTGATAGATCGCCAGCTGTAAAAAACAAGATTGGTGTTATTTTCAAGTTAAAAGGAAAGATGGATGAAGCAGAGAAATATTTTAGAGCGGCTCTTGCGGAACAGTATGACTTTATTCCTGCATTTGTAAACCTTGGTTCTGTACTTTATGACAAGGGCGAATATGAGAATGCGATAATAGAACTAAAAAAAGCTTTGCTTATAACAAGTTCAGACTTTAATGTTCACTATAATATGGGACTTAGTTATGAAAAATTAGGTAAGATCGAAGAAGCGCTTGCTTCCTTTAGAAAAGCTATATATATAAATGGATCGTTTCCTGACCCATATATACAGATGGCTATGATATATAAAGATAAAGGCGAAAACAAAAATGCCATAGAAGCCCTAAGAAAAGCTCGTGAACTGGTCAAAGAAGACTACGATATGTCAACCACAATAGATAAACTGATTGAATCACTCAA
>PKTG01000003.1 GCA_002869225.1 Candidatus Muiribacterium halophilum
AGATGAAATCATCGTAAACATTCTGTTTATTTTCGTGCATACCAGCTCTATGCCAGTCTTCTCCATATTCAAATCCACCACGAAGATTAACAATCGCTTTGATTCCACCACTTTTATACCAGGCAATGTCAGATAAAGAAAAACCAGGATTTAGACTAACACCAAATCCACCATAACCATACATCAGACAATGTGTCGTCTTTTTATTATCGATAATCTCTTTTTTCCCGGTAATAAACATAGGGACTTTTGTTCCATCCTTTGAAATAAAGAACTTCTGAACGGTTTTCAGATCTGATGTGTCGTATTTGAAATCACTTTTATAAAAAATATCTATCTCATCATCTTTTACATTATATTTATATATTGTCGGAGGTATTGTATATGAAGATACCGAGTAATAAATATCATTTTGATCATGTTTAGCAAATAAACCATTCACAGAGCATATACCAGGAAGTTCTATGTTCTTTATATAGTTCCCATTGTAATCATATAGAGATAAAATACTTTGAGCATCCTTAGAAGACTTTATCACAAATCTTCCACCAGTAGCTTCCACTGAATCTATAACACAATCACTTTCAGGGATTGTATCATTTATAACAGGTGTTTTTGACGATATATCAACACTTATGACCTTCATCTTCGGAGAGTCTTTAGATGTCAGAAAATAATAGGTATCCCCTTCGTTATGAATATAAATATACTCTGCATCCATATTGTCAAACAGTTTTATAAAATCTTTATCTTCATTTCTTTTGATCCATATATTGTTCTCGATCTTTGTTCCGGACCCCAGATTTACTATTATTGACAGCTTGTCTTTACTATTCTCAACATAAAAGTGTGTATCAGGATCCTCAGGTCTATTAAGAATGATCTCATCAGCAATCTGTTCCTGTCCAAGTTTATGAAAGTTAAGTCTGCAATGTCTTGTCCTTTCCTCTTCCTTCATATCTTTATCCATTGTATAACCGCTGTAGTAAAAACCATTTGATTCCTTATTCCAGGTCATTGAAGAAAACCTTACATACTCAAGACTATCCTCAAGATCTTTTAAAGTATTAAGGTCTTTGACTTTTATAACCTGCCAGTCACTTCCGCTTTCCGAAATAGAATAAGCGAGAAACTTACCATCTGGTGAAACGCTATAACCGGATATCTCGACCGTACCTTCATCCGACATAGTATTAGGGTCAAGTATAAGGGTTGCTTTGTCTTCTTCTATCATATAAAGAGAAAACTGATTTTGAAGTCCACTGTTTCTCCACTGAAAAAGTTTGCCTGCTTCTATAAAAGGGACACTTCTTTTTTCGTAGTCCCATATATCCTTTAAGAATTGACTTATCTCCTCTTTTTTTTGCTTACTGATATTTTCTTTAAAGTTGATCATCTGTTTATCTGACCATTCTTTTGTCTCTTTCGAGTTGTCATCCTCAAGCCATCTGTATGGGTCTTTTACTTCGTATCCAAAATAATTATCTGCAATATTGTCTTTTTTCATATATATTCCCTTTCCTTTTAATACTAATTATAACGATTGAAAATTTGTGAATTGAAACTAATAAAGATTAGAGTTTATTTATATAAGATACACAGTATATGATTTATTTTATCCACCATAATATCTTTGTTCTCTTAGTATTATCTATTATGTATTTTTCACACTGTTTTCTTGCTTTATTTGCGAAGTATTCCATGGCCTGTTTTTTAGTTATCTTAGATCTTTTTCCATGCTGAAGACTCTCATAGAATTCATCGAATTTATAATATACAAGCTCCTCATTTCTTAAAATATATTTGACTTGTGGGAAATATCTCATTGCATAACATAGATTATAAAGATGATCACACTTATCTAATGGTTCAAAATTATCTCTTGGAGAATGGATCTCTTTAAGTTCCTGTTTTAAAGAATCTTTAGCAGGACTTATTATAACAACTCCTCTTTTTGCCATATCGTTCATCTTTTTTACAGAACGATAAAAATCAGGATAATCCTCGGAATCTGTTGATGATACTCCAAATGCTCTATGACATATCACAATATCATAACAACCCATTGTATCATCTACATCCATCCATCTTGAACAAAGAGTAGTTATATTGTTTATCTTTTTATCTCTCGTAAAATCATCAAGATGTTTAAGCATATTCGGTGATATATCGACAGCCATACAGTCTTTCACCTCATCACAAAGTGAAGCTGAGATTATTCCAGTTCCTGCACCAATATCAAGTACAGAAGTTTGCTCTCCTATTTTGAACTCTTCCTTCAAAAAATCTTTTATAGAATTTGTATAAGGGGAATTGATCTCTTTTAACATACCCGCAAATTTATCAGCTCTTTTATTCCAGAACTCAAGTATCCCTGTCATATCTCTTTCTGCAAGGTCTTTAGAAAAATATTCATTGAATATTGAATCCCAAAAAGATATCTCTTTATTCTTTTTCATAAACGCCCCCTCTTATTATAACTCAATATATAGTACCATTATTGTGTTTTTTTGTTTCAATAAATTTATACGAAAGTGTCTAAAAATGGATAAAAAAAATGGTAGACCATGAAGGAATCGAACCTTCGACCCACTGATTAAGAGTCAGTTGCTCTGCCAGCTGAGCTAATGGTCCACCTGTTGAGATGTGTAGTTATTTTATAAAACTGTCTTTTCTTTGTCAAATTTTTTTATTTTTCAAGTCTGTTAATTAAATTATCTAAATCGTTTAGATTGTCGTTAACCTGTTCGCCTAGTCTTTTAAAATGAAGGACAGCATTTTTAATTAATGGATTTCTTGATTCTCTATACTTTTTTGCTATCTGCTCTATTTTATTTGTATCTATCTGCTTGTAATGCTTGCCATCCGGAATCGCTTTTTTGATTTTATTATAATACTCTGTATAGATATCTTCAGATTTCTTAAATGGATTAGAATAAAGATCTATCAAGCTCATCTTTACTGGATTATTCTTTCTGAATAATCTTAAAGCTTTCATCACAAGATCTTTTTCTCCTTGAAGAGCGTCTTTTAGATCTTTAGATTTATCCCTAAGTCTTATTAATATATTAGCTATTTCTTTTTTCTGACTATTGTTTAATTTATCTTCAATTTTTTTGATTGATTGTATCATAACATTTTTCATTCCAAGAGAGACCATATATTCAAGTATATATGGATTGTTTTCTACACTTCCCGAAGAAAGAAAATATATTAATGATTCAATTGCCTGATAAGCTTTTTTTGTATCTTCAAATCTTTTGTTTTCAATAGCGTATTCAGCAAATTTTGCAGCATTTTTCGAAAACGGTCTAAATATATAGAGTTTACTATGATAATCTGTGGCTATGTTTTTTTTACTTTCAACAAACGGTTTTATTTCATCGTATGTAGGAACTGTGTTAAATATTTTAAGCATATTATTGTAGTTAGTACTTTCATTTAAATACTCAACAGCTTTATCATCATTTAAATAAAATTCAGGTATATTGTAGATATCTTCATACATAGTCTGAGCCATTAAAAACTTACCCTTGATCTGTTTTTGTTCTGAAGTTCCTTTATTATTTCTTTTAATTTCAACATCATCTAAAGAGACATCATCCATTGTTTTAAACGAAAAATAAGCTATAACTAGAACAAATATAAATATTACAGCAGCACCTTGAGCAAATTCCTTAAAAAATGTCTTTATCATTCTTTTATTTTCATTTAAAGTTTTCTTATTCATAATATCCTCCTAATTTAACTTTTTTTGAGAACCTGATCTTAAAAATAAATCTTATAATAGTTAATGGAAGTGAAAGCATCAAAGTAATTGGAATAACAAATGTCAAAAGATTGATCTTATCAGGAGCTAAAGTTGAGATCTCAGGTAAAAGATTTATTTCTACTGTCATTGCACCTGTGATTGAGGAATAAAAATATAAACAGACGTAAATTGAGAATAATGTCAATAAAACATAGTTATCAATTACTGTGTATTCTATTCTTTCTTTTGTCTTTAATAAGATATTATTTCTAATTTCATCCATATTATTAATCTTTGGTTCTTTTTCCTTCAACTGTTTAAAATAATTTTCCTCTCTCATGACAATGCCTCCTTAAGTGCCTCTTTAGCTCTTGAAATCCTTGACATCACTGTGCCTTCCTTTATTCCTTCTATCTGTGCTATTTCCTTATAGGACATGTTCTCATAGTATTTCAGAAAAAGAATTGTCCTATACTTTTCTTTGATCGATTGAAGTTTTTAAAAAAGTCTTTTATGTTCATCATTTTCTTCTTTATCTTCCCATACTATTTCTGTGTAATCATGACTTTTTATAAAACTCAATCTCTTTTTCAATCTTCTAAATCTATCCATTGCCAGATTACGAGCTACCCTATATACCCAGGCTCTGTGATTAACATCGTGATTATGGATCACTCCTTTTGTCAAAAGTCTCATGAACGCTTCCTGTGTTATCTCATTTGCATCTTCAGGATCTCTGTTTATACTTAGAACAAAAAAATATACTTTTTTAAAGTTCTCATTAAATAACTTTGAGAACAATTCTTCATTAATATTTTCTAAAGTATCTTCTCTAAGCATTCAATGACTCCTTTTTTTTATTGACTCTTTACCGACCTTTCACTACTTAAACGTAAAAGGTCTTATTTTATTCCATTTTTTTGAAATTTATTTTAACACACAAATCAGGATTTTGGGATGAAGATGGATTTTGGGGGTTGGGATTTGGATAGGATTATTTTTCCCCTTTACGCTTCACAAATAACCTGTTTCGTTATATATATTTCACTGACTATTGGTTAAAAATATTCGGTCTTAAATCTTTTTTTGTATATTCGCTTTTCAGAATATATAATTGGTCAATACGGAAAAATTTGGCGGAACATAAGTAAAATAATAATCAAAAAGATTTCGGAGGCGTAAAATGGACATGACTTCATATCAGGAACTTATCTATAAATTAAAATATGCTAGATGGATCGATGATAAAAATCGAAGAGAAAAATGGGATGAGACAATTGATAGGTATAAGGACTTTTTTAAAGGAATCATACCTGAAAATAAAGTCGAACTCATAAAAGAATTTGAAGAAGCAATAGAAGAAAAAAGAAATATGGGTGTCATGGGTTCTATGCGAGCACTGTGGTCTGCTGGGAAAGCACTCCGTAGAGAAAATGTATGTGGATATAACTGTGCTTATACAATAATAGATGATGTCAGATCATTTGCGGAGATACTCTATATATTGATGTGTGGTACAGGTGTCGGTTTTAGTGTGGAAAGACAGTATATAAACAGACTACCTGAAATACCTTCCAATCTCACCTTTGTTAACGAGAATATCAAATTTGAGTATAGCCGCCTTGGTTGGGCTAAAGGATATAATAAATATATAACCAATCTTTACAAAGGAATCGTAAGCAATTACGATCTTTCCGCTCTTAGACCAAAAGGTTCAAGGCTAAAGACTTTTGGTGGTAGAAGTGCCGGTCCTAAACCTCTTCAGGAACTTCTTGAATATACAAAGAGTCTTTTTCTTAACGCATCAGGAAGAAAACTAACTTCCATCGAATGTCACGATCTAGTATGTATGGTAGCGGGTGTTGTTGTAAGCGGAGGTATAAGAAGATCAGCATGTATATCTCTTTCAAATCTATCTGATATGAGGATGAGACATTGTAAAGATGGTGAGTTTTATCTGATCCATCCACAAAGGTCTTATGCCAATAACTCAGCTGTATATACTGATAAACCTGATACGATAATCTTTCTTGAAGAGATGATATCTCTTATAAAATCAAATACCGGAGAAAGAGGAATAATAAATAGGACAGCATTAAAACAAACCGTTCCTCAAAGACGAAATAAAGATTTTGATTTCGGTCTTAATCCATGTGGTGAGATAATTCTAAGACCAAAACAGTTCTGTAATCTGACCGAGGTAGTAGTCAGACCAAACGATACTATTTCTAAACTAAATGAAAAGGTCAAATATGCTACAATACTGGGAGTTCTTCAGTCTACTTTGACAGATTTTGAGTTTCTATCAAATGAATGGAAAAACAATTGTGAGGAAGAAAGACTTCTTGGTGTTAGTCTTACAGGTCTGATGGATCATCCTCTTCTTAATACAGCATGTGCAAACTCACAAAAAGTACTTGATGAACTTCGTCAGGTAGCTGTGGAGACATCCCACAGATGGGCAAAAGAACTCGGTATAAACGAACCTAAAGCAGTAACAGCAGTAAAACCTAGTGGAACAGTAAGTCAGCTGGTTAACAGTGCAAGTGGTCTACATTCCAGATATAGTGAATATTATATTAGAAGGGTAAGAATTGGAACTTCCGACCCAATGTTTAAATTTCTTAAAGATCATGGAATTCATTGTAATCCAGAAGTTGGACAAACTTGGGATAATTGCTCTGTAGCAGTATTTGATTTCTATCAGAAGAGTCATGAATCTTCAATTAAAAGAAACGAAAGATCTGTACTCCAGCAACTTGAGTATTGGAAGATGTTAAAGAACCATTGGTGTGAACACAATCCCAGCTGTACAATATATGTTAAAGATCATGAATGGCCTGATGTAATAGCATGGACTTATAAAAACTGGGACATTTTAGGTGGGATATCCTTCCTTCCATTCTCTGATACAATATACAGACTGGCACCTTATGAACCGATCTCTAAAGAACAATACGAAGAAGCTATTAAGAATGATAAA
>PKTG01000088.1 GCA_002869225.1 Candidatus Muiribacterium halophilum
AAAGAGATCATCGAGGTCAAGGATAAAGTAGATCAGGTAGTAGTAAAAGCTCAGGCAATCCTTTTTGAATCAGGCATTTATGCTGTACTTCCTGATGATATTGCAGCACCTCTTGCACTTGCAGTGCTTGATGTATGTGGAGCACCTGCTCAGACCGCCAGATTTGTAAAACTAAACGACACTGTAGTTATAATCGGTGCCGGCGGAAAATCCGGTATTCTCTGTGCTTACGAAGCTAGAAAGAGAATAGGACCTGGTGGTAAGATAATAGGTATTGAATATTCAGACAAGGGAATATCTCAGCTTGAGACTCTTGGACTTTGTGACCATATTTTCAAACTCGATGCAACAGATGCACTTACTTGCTATGAAAAGATAAATCAGGCAACGGATGAAAAACTTGCTGATGTAGTAATAAACTCTGTTAACATTGAAAATACCGAAATGGCTTCAATTTTGATGACAAAAGACAAAGGTCTTGTGTATTTCTTCTCTATGGCAACCAGCTTTACTAAAGCTGCACTTGGAGCAGAAGGCGTCGGCAAAGATGTTGATATGATAGTTGGAAACGGTTATACAAAAGGTCATGCTGATCTTACTCTTGAAATAGTCAGAGAATCAGAAGATATCAGAAGACTTTATGAAAAACTCTATGTATAAGGAGACTAAGATGAAAGAATATAGAAAAGTAGATCATCGAAGCATCCCACTTTTTAAGGATGTATCAGATAAGGATTGGAATGATTGGCACTGGCAGATGCGAAACGGGATCAAAGATATAAAGACATTAAAACAGGTGATTGAGATAGATAAAGAGGAAGAGGAAAATCTGGAAAAATGTCTTCAGAGATTCAGAATGGCTATTACTCCTTATTATGCTACTGTAATGGATAGAAATTATAAACTCTGCTCGGTAAGACTTCAGGCAGTACCAAGTATTAAAGAGCTTAACGATGATGTATCCGATCTTGACGATCCACTACATGAGGATGTTGATTCACCAGTCCCAGGACTTACACATAGATATCCTGATAGAGTTCTTCTGCTTGTCACAAATATCTGTTCAATGAACTGTAGACATTGTACAAGAAGAAGACTTGTAGGATTTGAAGATGTTCATCTTGAAAGAGAACAGGTTGATAAAGCGATAGAATACATCCGTGAACATACCGAAGTCAGAGATGTTCTTCTTTCAGGTGGTGATCCGTTTACTTTAAGTACTGAAGCACTTGAATATGTAATAAAAAGACTTAGAGATATAGAACATGTTGAGATAATAAGAATTGGTACAAGGACTCCTGTTGTTATGCCAATGCGAATAACAGATGATCTTGTTAACATGCTAAAAAAATATCATCCAGTATATGTAAACACTCATTTTAATCATTATGATGAGATCACAGAAGATGCTAGGATAGCTTGTGCAAAGATGGCTGATGCTGGAATACAACTTGGTAATCAAAGCGTTCTATTAAGAGATGTAAACGACTGTCCAAGAATAATGAAACGACTTGTTCATGAACTGCTTATGATAAGAGTTAAACCATATTATATCTATCAATGTGACCTTTCAAAAGGAATATCACATTTCAGGACTTCGATAAACAAAGGTATTGAGATAATAGAAAACCTCAGAGGACATACAACCGGTATGGCTGTCCCAACATTTGTTGTTGATGCACCTGGTGGCGGTGGTAAGATTCCTGTAATGCCAAATTATATACTCTCACAGTCTGATAGAAGAGTTGTTCTTAGAAACTATGAAGGTGTTATAACCACATATACTCAACCACAGAACATCTTCTCAGAGTGTTGGTGTGAACTATGTAAAAAAGGCGAGATTGGTCCTCTTGATGGAATAGCTAAGCTTCTGAACGGTGAAAAGCTAAGTCTTGAACCGGATGGATTGGTTAGAAGACATAGGGATAAATAGAAAACTAGGGAAACTGGATTTTGGGATGAATCTGGATTTTGGGAAAATCATAACCGACCCAAATTCCAAACCCCAAAACCCACGCTCCTGTTTTTTGGAGTAATAATGGAATTAAAAGGAAAGACTGTTTTTATAACCGGAAACTCGAAAAACTGCGGTAAGACTACATTTATGAATTATCTTACCGCAAAACTTCCTTATAGAGATTTTGTCAGGATAACAATAGGAATCGATGGTGAAAAAGAGGATGCTGTCTTTGGTCATCCCAAACCCAAAGTTTTTACAAAAAAAGATGAGATAATAATATCTACCGTTAGTAATATTGAAAGTTCTTCTGCTCAATTTGAGATCATTGATGTTTACCCATACAAGACCTGTATAGGCAGGATAGCTTGTGCAAAGACAAATAGAGAAGGTTATATTGAACTTGCAGGTCCTGAGACAAACAAACAGCTTATAGAGATAATAGCAGATATGAGAACAAAAGGATTTGATACTTTCTTTATTGATGGAGCTGTAAACAGAATAACTCAGGTATCTGAAAATAAAGATGCTATTTTTTATTATGTCAGCATTGTAAGATCAGCTAAACTTCAAAGTTCTATTGATGATATTGAAAAGATATTTTTATTATCACAGCTTGAGGAAAAAGAAATTTCCTCAAAAGATGATATACTGATAAAAGGTGCTCTTACTCAAAACAGATTAGCCGAAATCAAAGTTAAAAAAACCAATATAATCCTGAAAGATATTACAAAAGTCTTTTTAAACCTAAAAGATCTTAAAAGACTTCTAAAAGATCAAAGATTGTTTGTTGAAAACAGATTTTCATTACAAAATATAATAGTAAATCTTTTTGATGTAAATAAAGACATCTTTCTGAAAAATCTTAAGGAAAAAAAGATCAAAGATATCATTATCTTCAATCCATATAAAGAGGAGTTTTAATGAAGGATTCAAAGACCTGGGAATTTACATGGTTAGAACATCTTTATGAAGAATATTCACCAAATACTCCTTATGGAAAACAATTGAAAAAAGAACGAAAGCTATTTGTAGATCAAGAAGAACTCCTAAATGAATTTGATCTAAACGATAAGATGATAGATTTTATTGATTCCCACAATCAGGATGTGATTCATATCCTTGGTGCATTAAAAAGGATACCTAGGTTAGAAAGATTCTCAAGACTTGATACTGGAGATATCTTTTTAGTAAAGAAATTCATATTCAATTATAAAAAGATAAGAAACCTTATTGATTCCAGGCTTATCGAAACTTTTGGATTTTCAACCAGATTAGATGAACTATTCCAGCAGATATCACTTGATGGAAAAGAAGAGACTTTTTCAATATCAGAACTTTATGAACACTCTTTAAAAGATGTAAGAGAAAAGATCCGAGAGATAGATATAAAGATAAAAGATTCTAAGAAACAAACTCATAAAAGAATATTGAAAGAATGTTCTTTGGATCTTCGATTTAAAGACTTTGTACTTGTAAGTGATAAAAATATAAAAGATATAAGAAAAAGAGATGATCTATACATTGAACCTTATGATAATAATAATTTTGTTGTAAAAGCAGTCTATGATGATGATTTTATTAAACTTAACACAATTAGAGATAATCATTATAAAGAAGAAAAAAAGATAGAAGGTAAAGTAAGAAAGAGATTATCAGATATAATCACTGGTTATAAAAAAGATATAATTGATGCAATAAGTACTATCAGTAGATTAGATGTCGTTCTTGCTCGTGCTATACTTATAAAAAAACATTCTTTAAAAAGACCAAATTTCATAAAAGACAAAAATATTAAGATAAAAGAAGGCAATCTCATACCTCTTAAAGACTGGCTAAAAAAAGAAGGTCTGAAATATCAACCACTTTCTATAGATATTTCTGAAAGGGTATCAATAATAAGAGGCTCTAACATGGGTGGTAAGACGATACTTCTTAAGACTATCGGATTTTTACAGCTTTTGACTCAGCTTGGTCTTTATGTTCCTTGTAAAGAGTTTAATACAAATGTCTTCTCAAAGATCGTTTATATTGGAGAGACAAGAGAAAAGAACATCAACGGACTCTCATCGTTTGGACTTGAGATGAACCTTTTAATGGAAACACTTAACAGTACTCAGGACAATGTACTTTTTCTTATCGATGAGTTCGCCAGGACTACAAACTCTGCCGAAGCATCAGCACTTATATCAGCACTTTCCTGGTATATAAGAAACAAGACAAATTCAACCGCTTTAATATCAACTCATTTTACAAATATAACCAGAAATGATGGAATAAGCTTTTACAGGATGAAAGGACTTGATATTGATAATTTCGAGAACACTTTTAATAAGAACTCTGATAAACAAGATCTTCAGACAAGATTGAGACTAATAAATAAATTTATGGATTATACTCCCTTAAAAGAAGAAAAGATTGAAAAAGTAGAAGATGCTTTAAAAGTTGCAAAACTTCTTGGAGTGAATAATATAATAATAGATAAAGCTAATGAATATTTACGGAGGTAATATGAGAAAAAAACTGGGATTATCGGAAGAAAAGATAAATAAAGCCCGGGAACTGGCAGCGAATATAGTAAACCCGGTTCAGGAATATATTGATCAGAACACAACTACTACAGTTGAGAGGACTGCACTTAGATGTCTTGGAGCTGATCTTGTAAATGAGGATAAAATACCTGTTCCGAATCTTATTGTTCAGCAACTTGGAGATAAGATAACCGAAGGAGCATCAAAATATTATATAAACGCACTATTAAAAGAAGGATTGACTCCTACAAAACTTAATACTGAAATAGCAAAAGGCCTTGATATTACAAAACTCGAACTTGTAGAAAAAGAATATATTGAAGAAAAAGCAAAAGAGCTGGTTGGAAACTTTGCTGCCATAGTAAAGGAAAATGTCAGATATAGAAATGATAGATTAAATAGATTCAAAGAAAATCAGAAAGATCCAATGTTATATGTAATAGTCGCAACAGGAAATATATACGAGGATATCAAACAGGCTGAGTCTGCAGTAGAACAGGGTGCCGATGTAGTGGCGGTTATCAGGACTACCGCTCAGAGTCTTCTGGATTATGTTCCATTTGGACCAACAACAGAAGGTTTCGGTGGAACCTATGCCACTCAGGAGAATTTCAGGATAATGAGAAAAGCTCTTGATACAGCAGGAGACAAAGCCGGTAGATATATAAGACTTGTCAACTACTGTTCAGGTCTTTGTATGCCGGAGATCGCTGCAATGGGAGCAATTGAGCGACTTGATATGATGCTAAACGATTCAATGTACGGCATACTGTTTCGAGATATTAATATGTATAGGACCTTTGTCGATCAGAAGTTCTCCAGGATGATAAACTCATTTGCGGATATTATAATAAACACAGGTGAGGATAATTATCTTACTACATCAGATGCTTTTGAAAAAGGTTATACTGTACTTGCTTCACAGTTCTTAAATGAGAAGTTTGCTTATAACTCCGGTATGCCAGCTAAATTGATGGGACTTGGACATGCTTTTGAGATGGATCCAAAGATCAAAAATGGCTTTTTATATGAGATATCTCAGGCACAGATGGCAAGAGAGATCTTCCCTGAACATCCTCTTAAATATATGCCACCAACAAAGTATATGACCGGAAATATTTTCAAAGGCTATGCTATGAACTCTCTGTTTAACTTTGCTTCAAAAATGACTGGTCAGAGTATTCATCTTCTTGGAATGCTTACCGAAGCGATTCATACTCCTTTTATTCAGGATAGATACCTTGCTCTTGAAAGCTCTATGTATATTATGAATAATATTGCAGATCTTGGTGATGAGATAGAGTTTAAAGATGGCGGAATAATTAAGACACATGCTGAAAAAGTACTTGATGAGACAATAGATTTTCTTAAAGAGATAGAATCCGAAAGTCTTTTTGATGCAATCGCAAAAGGTCTGTTTGCAGATGTTAAAAGACCAAAAGACGGAGGAAAAGGAATAAATGGAGTCTATAAAAAAGGAGAAGATTATTATAATCCGGTTGAAGACTTCCTGATCAAAGAACTTTTTAAAGGAGGTCAGTCATGATAATAAGACCTTATGGCGATACAATGGATGACGGAGCTATTCAGCTTTCTTTTACATTACCTGTAGAACATAATAATAAAGCTATAGAAGCTGCCAGATTATATGTACTCAAACTTGGATTCAATGACTGTGAAGTAGTATTCTCAAAACCTCTTTCCGAGACTTTTTCCTTTTTTGTTGTATACGCTAAATCACAAATAGGAATAGATTTTGACAAAGTTGAAGTAGATGATTCTCCTGAAGATGATTCAATGGATTTCTATGAAGTAAATGATTATATAAAAGAAAATATCGGGAAAAAACTTGTTATAGTAGGTGCCTGTACTGGATCAGATGCTCATACAGTTGGTATTGATGCTATTATGAATATGAAAGGTTATGATCATCATTATGGGCTGGAAAGATACGAATGGGTGGAAGCGTACAA
>PKTG01000028.1 GCA_002869225.1 Candidatus Muiribacterium halophilum
AGGTTGATTATGATACCAGTTGTAGTAAAAAAGAATAGCAAGACAAAAAAGAATATAACAAGCATTCTTTTTTCCATTACTTTTGATAACATCACGAATTCAGGTGTACTGGCAGCTACTGTACTCATCATAAAAGCAATAGCTGTACCATAAGGAAGACCTTTCATGATTAACGCCTTAATACCAGGTATAACAGCAGTTGCACTTGAATACAGTGGAATACCCATTAGGACTACTCCAGGGACCGTCCACCAGCTTTTTTTAGAAAAAATATCTGAAATGAATTTTTCCGGAAGATATCCATGAAATAATGCACCAACACCTACACCAATAATAATCCATTTCCAAAGAGATTTTACTATACCTATGACTTCGACAAGAGCATATTCATGTCTTTTTTTAATTGTGATCTCACCTTGTATTTCTTTTTCGATTTTTGCATTTTCTTCTGAAAGATCTTTTATAAATCTTTCGGATTTAATAATATCGAAAAAATAACCGCCAATTATTCCAGATAAGATGCCAGAGACGATATACATAACGGTAAGTTTCCAACCAAGCATGCCCCATAAAAGAACAACAGCTACCTCATTGATCATAGGTGATGTAATAAGAAATGACATAGTATAACCGGTTGGTATTTTAGCTTTTGTAAAGGCTATAAAAAGTGGAATGCTTGAGCATGAACAAAATGGTGTAATAGAACCTAAAACAGCTCCTGATAGATAACCTAAAAATGGATGTTTACCTTCCAGTTTATCTTTTACTACCTCAGAATCGAGACCAGCTCGAATAAAAGATATTATATATATCATTATTGTCATAAGGAAAAATATCTTTGTTGTATCCTCTATAAAGAAATGAGATGAAGATGCTAATTTTGTACCTTCTTTAAGGTTTAGTAGATCATATATTATCTTGTCTGCTAATAAAGTGAAATATTTTAACATATATTCATATTAGATTATTATCATCTTTATGTCAATGATTAAATAAAGAGACCGTCCGTTAAGACGATCTCTCATATATTTCATTCTAATAATCGTGGTATTTGGGGTTTGGGGTTTGGGGTTTGGGTCGGTTATGATCTTCCCAAAATCCAGTTACATCCCAAAAACCTAATTCCTGATTTTCCTCTGCTCTTAAAGTCCTTCATTATTTTTCAGCTACTAATTCAAGTTTCATTCTGTCTGGATCTTCAAAATATAAAGCATAATATCCTTTACCACCAGCATAAGGATACTTTTCATCATATAAAAGAGATATCCCCTTACATTTTAGTTTTTCTCTAAATATATCTATCTGTTCCTTACTTCCGCCATAAAAAGCGAGATGGTTAAGTCCAGATCTGCAGCGATGATATTTAATATTTTTATATTTTTCTTCTACATGTACAAAAACTATATAGGTGTTTTCAAGAAGCATACTAAAACCAAGATCCCATGATTGATATTCTTTATAACCTATCATATTCAAAAACCAGGTATAAAACTCTTTTGTCTTTTTAAGATCGTTTACATATATCTCCACATGATGTAATCTTCCTATCATCTTTTAACTCCTAACAAAAAAGAGACCGTCAGTTAAGACGATCTCTTATATATTTCATTCTAAGAATCGTGGTATTTGGGATTTGGAGTTTGGGGTTTGGGTCGGTTATGATCTTCCCAAAATCCAGTTCCATCCCAAAAACCTAATTCCTGATTTTCCTCGCCTCTTAAAGTCCAAACACCTGTCCTGGTTCAAGAACTATTTCTGTTTCTGATGGGAATTCTTTATAAAGATAACAGTTTCCATCAAGAGCCCATGCATCAGGAGTAGCTTTTGGAGCTCTCCATACTTCGAAGAACACCTGTCTTTTTTCATATTTAAGCATAGTTTCTGTATTGACAGTCTCTTTTGTTGTCATATTAACTTCAGCATATTTTTCCAATTTACCGTTAACTGTGAAATGAGCTTCACCAGTTATTTTAAACATACCAGCTCCAGCTTCTCCACCAAGCTGAGCACCAACTTCAGTAGCAAGTTCCATTTTTACATAAAATTTATAAGTCTTTCCTTTTTCAATAGTTCTTTTTTCTTTTTTCCAATATGATTGTACAAAATTAGCATTAAGTTCTTTTCCAAGTTTGTAAATATAATCTGTATCAGTATAACCATAACCTGGTAAGTATTCAGAATCTCTTGACATGTCAAATTCTTTTACTTTAGTAAGTACTTCAGAATAAACATAATTTTTTGAATGAATGTCTAGATTTTCGAACTCTTCACAAAACATATCAAGATCTTGTTTAGCATCATCTTTAATAGCATTTATTAGTTCTTCTGTAAGAGTATTAACTGCATTATCCAGTTCAGTATTAAGCTGTACATCATATTCCTGCTGATATAGTTTAGCTGTGTTTTCCCAATTTTTTTCTACCACATTACCTAATAAAAGTTGTAGATCAGCTTTTCCATCATTAGCAAAAACAAGGTTTCCTAAAAACAGCATTACTAGTAATACTACGATTGATTTTTTAAACATTCTTTCCTCAAAATATTTTATTAATTACCAGAAGTATAAGTGATATTTTTAGATTTGTTAACAACTTTTTTTAAAACCTGGGGTTTGGGTTTTGGGGTTTGGAATTTGGGACGGTTTTGATTTTCCCAAAAACCAAAATCCAGATTCATTCCAAAATCCAATTTTATTATTTTTTAATAATACCTTTAAAGAAGATATTTGATGAAACAAGTTATTAGGTAGTTTGTCAGAACCTCTTTTTTAAAGGTATAAAGAGACATCAAATTTTCTTTTTGCTCCATTTAAATTCATATAGCGTATCTTCCCAAACACCGGTCTTTCCTTCCAAGCTCTATCATGAAGACCACATATCGACCACATTATACCGGTATAACCGTTAGGATCGCGTCCATCAAGGAAATATTTGTCATTAAGGTAAACTGCCTTTGCAATAGCTGATTTTGCATCTTTTGACCATTCAAGAATCTTCTTCGCCCAGTACATCCGCATATATGAATGCATATATCCATTTTGAATCATATTCTTCTGAGCTTTATTCCATAATTTATCATGTGTCTTTTGATTTTCAAGTTCTTCAAGAGAATAAATATAATCTCTTTTATCTTTTTCATGTTCCTTAAGTGTTTTTTGAGCCCATTCATATTGCGTGCTGATATCAAGATAATCCTCGTTGTAAAAACAATAATTTTCCGCGAGTTCTCTTCTTACAAAGATCTCTTCAATAAAACTATCGGATACATCATCAGATACTGACTTTTTGACTTCCCGAACAATCTCTCCAGAATAAATTGTCCCAAAATGAAGAAAATGTGAAAATCTTGAAGAAGCATTGGCATTTGGATCATTTCTTTTATCGTTATATAAATATATTCCATTTTTGATAAATTCTTCTAGTTGTTTATAAATATTATGAGCCAGTTCATTATCCTTGATTATATTCTCTTTTTTAAAGGAACTATCTTCCGGAAGATAATCATTTAAAATTGGAGTTATCTTTCTTCTTAAAGTATATGCAGAATATTCTCTTTTTTCACTTGATTTAAATACCGGTACAATATTTCTTGAATCAACCTGAATAAAACTACAATCAATATTCTTTTCTATCTCTTTATCCCAATCTCTTTTGATTTTTAATGGATTAAGATCTGTTATCAAAGCAAAGACTGAATTTTCTTTCACAAATTTAACAACTTCTCTATCAGGTTCACCGACAATCAATATAAACTTGATCTTTATTGAATTGAACTGTTTTTTTAAACTCTCAAGAACTTTTTTATGAAAGTTCATAACCGTCTTTGAAGCATACATAAAATCTTTTTTATATACATATAAAACTTCCAGTTCTTTGTGATTCTCTTTTGCTATTTTCAATGCATATTCATGCGAGGGGTTATATAACACTCTATGTTCTCGAGAAAGCCAATAGATAACTTTTTCACCATCTTTATTAAATTTATTTTTTATTATTATCCTATCATCTAATCTTTTCATTTATCATTTCCTTTATAAAATCAATATTCTCAAAGGAATCTATGACAATATGTGCTTGTTTTACTGTTTTCATCTTATTATATCCATTATAAAAACCAACTGTAAATATTCCGGCTCTTTTAGCTGAGATTATTCCGTTATATGAATCTTCTATAGCAACAGCCTCATTTGCTGAAACATTTGCCTTATCAAGTGCAAGATTGTAAATATCAGGCAGTGGTTTGCCTTTCCCATATACATCATCACCGCTTATTATTTCATCAAAACATTTATTAAACTCAAATCTTTTAGATGCAATATCAATCCATTTTCGAGTAGAGGACGATACAAGAAACACTTTGTGTTCTTTTTTTATTTTTTTGATAAATTCCATAACACCTGGAAAAAGCTCTACTCCTTTACCATATACAAAATTTGCCATCTCAAGGTATTTTTCATCCAGATCTCTAAAAGTTAATTTAATATTAAACTTTTGTTTAATGTATTCATGAATATCTTTTATATGCATCCCAATAACATTTTCCATGTCTTCTTTGGACCAATTTCCAGTTAGCTTATTTAAGTATTCATTTTCAAGTGGATGCCATATCTCTTCACTATTAAACAAGACACCATCCATATCAAAAAAGATCACATTAATGTTTTTCATTTGTTTATAATAACAATTATTCTTCTCTTTTTAAAACAGGATTTAGGATTTAGGATTTAGGGTCGGACTTATTTAAATTTATTAAATGAAACCTAATTTTATATTCCGGGTCCTGTCCCCTGCGACGTTCTCAAAATATCCCTAATGAAACAGAACCAGAATTTTGAGAATCTTTCTCCGGTGCCACCCAGGATCTTATTTTCTACTCATTAATAAATTTAACTCCCAATTACCAATACCTCACTTCCAACTGTTTCCTGTTTTACTATTCAATATTTACTTGTTCATGATTTTTATAAACAATAACTTGATTATTTTATTAATAAAAAACGGCTTTAAAAATAGTTATTGTTTTCTATTAAAACAGGATTTAGGAATTAGGATTTAAAAAATGTCGGAGCAAAATTTAGCACAGTGAATTTTCGTATTTTAAAGTTTTTGATTTGATATATTTTTTATTTTAGTAATATCAATCGCGAATGGCGGTAAAAGAGAGTTGGGAATTTAGATTTTGGAATGTGGAGTTTTTTTCCATTTTTTATAATTTTGCACTGCGGTATATCGGTCAATTATATTTTGCTTGACAACACATTTTATTTACCATACTATTGTTGCAACGCAATATATCACTATGGGGGGTTTTATGAACGCAATAACAATGGGTTGGATCGCCGTCGCAATCTATGTACTAGCAACAGGTTATTTAACATACAGAGGAGCTAAAAAGACAAAAGATCTTTCAAGCTATTCTGTTGGAAGTAAGGATATACCACCTATTATGGTAGGATTATCATTAACAGCTCAGCTTACTTCAGTAGCTACTTTTGTAGTAAATCCGGGACTAATATATAAATATGGTCTTTCAGGTATGCTAGGTTTTGGAGTAGCTGCAGCACTTGGTATTACATGTGGACTATTTTTATTTTCAAAAAGATTTTTAAGAGTTGGAAATACAGTTTCTGCTATTACAGTTCCTCAATGGATAGGTAAAAAATATGACTCTAAAGCATTAAGATCGATTTTTGCAATAATATCATTAGCTCTTACTGCTTTTGGAGTTCTTATAATAGTAGCTTTATCACTTTCACTTGGTCAGCTGCTTGGTATTAGTCCATATTTAGATGGTGCATATAACGGAGCATTCACATGGCTTATCACAGCTGTTGTTCTTTTCGTATTTACATATATGATGATTGGTGGAGCAAACACTCATGCATATACTAACTCAATACAAGGTATAATCATGCTAATTGTTGCTCTTATATTGATTGGTTCAGGTTTACATCTTTTCTTTAAAGGAGATGGATTATTTACCAGGCTCGCAGCACAGGACCCTAATCTGGTCTCTGTAGTAAATCCAGCTTCATTATATTTTAGAAATATATTTGAAGTGTTCTTTTGTAACTTTATTGTCGGTCTTGCTATTGTCTGTCAGCCACATATTGTTAGTAAAGTTCTTTATCTTAAAAATGAAAAACAGGTTAAACCTTATCTTATGACTGCTGTTGTAGCAGGATTTGTTTTCGCACTTGTGATGATAGTTGGTTTCTATGCAAGAGTTCAGTTCCCAGAGATTGCTAGAGCAGACTTTGTAGTTCCGACTTATATAGCGCAAACTTTCTCTCCAATTCTTCAGGTGGTTATAACAATAGGAATACTATGTGCAGGTCTATCAACTCTAGAAGGTATTTTATTATCACTTTCAACTATTTTCTCAACTGACATTTTTATGCCGTTGCTTTCAGGAAAAAAAGAAGA
>PKTG01000095.1:0-371 GCA_002869225.1 Candidatus Muiribacterium halophilum
TTGTAAGAATTTCTTTTTCTCAAATAATATAACAGATATCCGTTCAAAGAACATCAAAGCTCATATTTATAGATATGATTTTCGTGGAATGACGATTCCCGAAGTTTTGTTGTAGACAACAAAACTTCCGTGAAGGGTAAAGCGAAATGGGAAAAATCGCGAAAAAACACGAAAAAGCACGATGGGTCGATTTTTCGAAAAGTCGTAAAGTCGATTAGTCGGAATATCGTATTTTAAGTTGGGAGTGCTGAGTGGGGAATGGGGAATTCAGAATTTAAATTTATTAATGTGTAGAAAATAAAATCCTGGGTGGCACCGGAGAAAGATTCTCAAAATTCTGGTTCTGTTTCATTAGGGATATTTTGAGAACG
>PKTG01000095.1:380-37972 GCA_002869225.1 Candidatus Muiribacterium halophilum
TCTCAAAATTCTGGTTCTGTTTCATTAGGGATATTTTGAGAACGTCGCAGGGGACAGGACCCGGAATATAAACTTAAGTTTCATTTAATAAATTTAAATAATTCCAATCCTAAATCCAAAATCCAGTTTCATCCCAATTTGATTTTAATCCCATCACGCATTACGCTTCACGCTTTACGTTAATGGATGATCTTTGCTTTGATCAAAGCTTTCTTAATGTGTGGGTATTTCTTAAAGAACTCGTTTATTTTTATCGCACGATTCACCTTATTCTCATCAATGAATAACTTGTCATGGTTTACATATATAGGAGTAATTGAAAAACCATCTTTAGGAGCGATGATAATACGGTAGTAAAAATCTGAAGAATATATAAACGTTGTCTTTAGAATAATTAAAAGAAGAATTATAGAGAATAATAACAATGATACTATTAAAAGATTCTTCATCCAGTGACTTCTCTTATTATTCCTTTGTTAAGATCATCTCTGATATTTTTAGTAGGTATTTTATTATTTTTTAACTTTTCCTCGAATTTATTGAAGTTTACTCCAAGAAGAGTGAGTTCGCTTTCGAATTCTACAGCTGCCTGGAAAAGCTGAATAAGGTCTTTGATCCCATGAGCACTTCTAAATAGCTTCTTAAGTTTGTTTTCATTTACCTTATTTATAATAGATCTTACTATAAGTGCAAGCTCATATCTTGTAGGTTTAACCTTTGGATTGGATGTAACAATTGCGTATCTTTGAGCGAATTTCTTTCTAAGTTCAAGCACTGTATCGAATGCCCATTTTTCTCTTTTTACTGAAAGATCCTCTTCTTCAGGTTCATCTTCTCTAAACTCTTCAAGTGTATCGTCTTTCATCTCAACTACATCTTCAACTAGAAGTTCAGGGTCGATCTTTGGTGCCGGAGCAGGTAATTTAGACTCAATAAGTATCTTATCGCTATCAAATGTTGTCTTGAACCTGAAATCTCTTGCAAGAAGGTTATTTCCTGATAAGTCTTTTATTGTGTCATTTGCGATTATTCTATAGGTCTTACCAGGCTCTAGTTTGTTGTAGGGTATTATTTCAGCTTTTTTAAATTTTTCGTCGTATTTTATATCACAGGTTATATCTATATCGTTGTCTGTAAGAATGATTCCATCTTCTAATGTTGATTTGTCTATATCTTCACTAAAAACTAGTGTTATATGTGTGTTTAAAGGTAATTCTTCCATACCACTTTCAGGAAAGTTATCGATTATTCTTGGAGGTATCTTGTCTACTACTTTCTTTTCAGCTACCTGTTCCTGTGTAAGATAGTTTTCATAAAAATCTCCACCTATCATATCCTGAATCTTTGAAAGAGCTTGTTTTTCATCAAACTCGGAATAATTATCGAGTTGAGCCATTATTTCCTGAGTATCATAAAGTATAGTCATAAAACCATAAGCATAGGTCTTATCAAGTGGGTTGCCAGAAGCATCCTTTACAATAGGAGAAGCAGCCACTCTATATTTTGTCCTTTTAGTAAGAGGTTTTTCAGGTATAAGTTCTACGTTTACACCGTATTCGTTTATATTTACTTCACAAGGAATCAGTTTATCGCCGTCTGTTAATATTATTCCTTTNACATTTTCAGCACCATCAGTTGGCGATACTTCAACAAGAGAAGGTTTTGTAAGGTCCTGAGTCCTGAAATCAAAAGAAACTGTATCTATCGAGTTTCCGCCTTTATCAATAAGTCCTTCAATTAATTTTACTTCGTAATAAGTGGAATCCTGAATATATTTATCGGGTATTATCTCTATCATTTTTTCATCCGCAACATATCTTGGGACTATTACCTGCTGCTCCCCATCTAAAAGAAGCTTTACGGTTTCTCTGCTTACTGTTTCAGGATTAATATCATCGTTCATATATACTTTGATAGATGAAGCTATGTTATGGTCTCTTGAGTCAGCTTCAGGATCACTACGGAGTATTTCAGGTTTATCAACATCTGCTGAGAAAAACTTGATCTGATATTCAAAGTTAGAGATGTTTCCAGCAAGATCAGTAAGCTTTTTACCGATTTTTATTGTATACCATTTTTCCGGTAATAATCTTGAATTAAGTTTGACTCTTACAACATTATAGTTTTCGTCTTCATATATATCTCTTGAGATCTCTGTTCCATCTTCTGTAAATATTCTTATCTCATCATAACTCTTTGGAAGGATTCTTTCTGAGAAGGTTAGTCTTAGTTCCTGATCTAGAGGCACATTTCTTTCCATATCTGCCGGATTTGAAGCTGCAAGAAATGGTCTGGTTCGATCAACAGCTTTACCGGTTGAGAAAATCCAATGTACTGATGCAGGTAGTCTTGTTCCATCTAGACCTCTAATTCCTGCCCAGATGGATGCTTTATAATTTCTTCCCATGGTTAATTTTTCTTTTGGTATAAAGACTGCTTTTTTGAGTAATCTATAATATTCAACTGTTCCTTCAACATTTGTATATCCATCGTTTAAGGTAAAGGTGAACTTGCTGATATCATCCGGGAACATCTCCCTGTTAAAAACGACTTCGATATTTGAATTAACATTTACATATTCGGATTCCGGAAGTGGAGATACCGAGACCACTTGCAGCGGTTCAAAAGAAAAGGCTACAAAATATATAAATATTAAAAAAAGTAATATGTTACTCGTTTTCTTCAACGTGTCCCCTTCCTTCTGTATAAAATACGAGTGTATAATTATTCTCCATATTCTTACCTTCGGTATCCTGGACGTATTTATTTATAGTTAGCATGTATTTTTGGTTATATTCCAGGTTTTTAAATGGAGTTAGTACCAGTTCCCTCTTTTCATCATCATAAGCAAATTTAAAATCTACTCTTCTCATAGTCATATCTCTTAATTTAACGGTAAACCTGTTAAGTGAGGCGGGGTTCATGTCTTTATTAAACTGTATGAATATCTCTTCATCACGTGGAAAATTGAGTTTTTCCTGATAAGGAAAAGTAGCTATTACTTCAGGAAGTGTCTTTTCTTTATCTGAGATTATGAATTCCCAGATTATATTTTTTGGAAAATTATTTCCATTACTATCTTTAAGCTTGTTTGTTAAAAACACTCTATATATTGTACCAAACTCAAGATTTTCAAGAGGCTTATAAACTGCGGTAAAAGTAATAGGACTATATTCAACGACTCCTTTTATTGGAATATCTCCTTTTAAAAGTCCAAAACTGAACGGGGTAAGGCTTCTTGTATCCATAGGTTCGTTAAAAGTCACTGATACAAGAGGTTTAGTTGTATAAACCGGTGAGTTTTCTCTTGGACTTATCGCAAGTATCTGCGGAGGCGTCTTATCTGGTGGTTCGCCAGTCCAGAATGTCGTAGATACCTCTTCTTTCATAAAATTACCAGCTATATCACTTATTCCCTGACTTAAAATCAGTCTGTAAAATCCTCTTTCTTTTAATTTATCAAATGGCTGAATAAATGCTATATTTTTTTCTATATCAAAAGTGATGTCACATTTAACATAATCAATACCATCCGTTAATCTGACAGTGAACTTGTTCAGACTTTCAACCCTTATCTGTTCGTTGAATTTTACTTTTATAACAACGTCCGGTTTGAGTTTTGTCTCTTTATCACCTGGATAGACTTCTACGATCTCAGGAGGTACTTTGTCAGGTAGAGGTTCTGTCACAAAAGTCCATTCATAATATCTATCAAGTTCCTGACCATATATGTCTTTTATAGTCTTCGATACCCTAATATAATAGAGTGTATTATGACGAAGTTTTTCTCTAGGTGAAAAATAAGCTATGTACGATTCACCATCATAAAATACATCGCCCCAGATGTTTTTAACACCATCTGAAAGTGTGAAGTTAAAAGCGTTAACATCCGGGATCCTTGCGGAATGCGAGAAATCTATCTTTATTTTTGTTCCTATATCTATCATAGTGTCTCTATCTTTTGGAAAATGATCTTTTATAAAGAAAAGTTCATCAGTAGAGAATTTATATCTTTCAGTATACATCTTCTTATCATCTTCATTTTTCTTATCTATTCTTTCTATTTCTCTTGTCCCTTCGTTTATATATGCTTCTACTTCAGCACCGGTAGAGAAGGTTATGACAACATCTTCAGGCATGAACTGACCGTTTGTATCCCTGATATTCTTTCTTATTTTGAAAGTACATTTCGAGTTAATTGGAAGATTATATTCAGGGTCAAATGTAAGGATCTTATCCTTTTCATTATAATCAATATTTCCCCAAACGTTTTTAATCCCATCTGAGAGGACTATATTAAATCTGTTCAACGTCGTTGGGTCCATATTTTTGGAAAATTCTACAACTATATTTGCACCCGGAGAAACGTTAAAATCATTATTAGCAGGATAGTTATTTACAACAACTGGAGGTTCATCCTCGTTGACTGTAGCTGTTCTGAATGTAAATTCATGAGTCCTGTTAAATGAAATACCATATATATCTTTTATGAAATTTGTTATAAGGATGCTGTACTGAGAATCAAGTGCAAAAGGTTCAAAAGGGTAAAAAACTATCGCATTGTCTTTGACTTCGAGTTTTCCAGGCCATTTTTTCTTCTGACTCTTAACCATGAAAGTATATTTGTTAACGGTTGCTTCATCGAGTGGTGCTGAGAATTTAACCGTTATAGGAATTGTTCTTTTTATCACGGATTTATCTTCAGGTTCGACAGATATTACTTCAAGTTCCTTTTCCGTTTCTTTACGAAATTCGGGTACTTTTGCTCTCATATCTTCGAGAGTAGTTATAACTGTTGAATCATCCATCACTCTAAAGGACCAGACTATATCTTTCTCAACTATTTTTCCTGAAACTGTCTTTACACCTTTCATTATCATTGCTTTATAGGTGTTTCCAGGTTTTAAATAATTTGAAGGAATAAAATGTGCTGTCTGCTCAGCTTCTTTATAGACGACTTTTCCTCTGAGGTCAGAGACACCGTCGTTTAATACAAAAGTGAATCTATTTATATATTCAGGATCCATAGGTTCTGAGAATCTTACATATATTGGGGTATCTTTTTCTACTTTCATATCCTGCGCAGGATAATACTCAAACTCCATTGAGATGAGATTAGTACATATAAATATTAATATCAGAAACGATAATATCTTTTTCAATTCATACCCCCCTTTTATTTCGTGGAACTCGTCCTGAACCTGTATACTTTTTGGTTTTCCATCTTAACACCAGCAGCCGACTTTATTCCGCTTGTTAAAGTCACGTTGTATAATGTATCAGTGCTAAGAGCTTTATCAGGTTTAAATACTACCCTGTAAAGAAACTTATTATAAATAAATTTTCCAGGTATTCTACTTACGCCATCTGATACTACAAATGTGTATTCGTTTATTGTTGTTGGATCCATAGGAATATTAAATGTTACAGAAAGGTCTATGAATACCGAAACATTTACAGAATTGTTCTCTGGATTTGTTACTACAACCAGAGGTTTTTTGATCTCCATTCCATGACCTATAATAAAGTTATAACTCTTAGGGTTAGCAAGAACATTTCCTGCAAGATCCTGTATACCTTCGGTTATATTTACTCTATAACTACCCATAGCGAGTGTCTCTTTAGGATAAAGAACTGCTCTGTCAAGATCACCGTTATATTCAACTCTGAAATCTAAAGTATCTCCATTACTATCCTCTATCCAGAATGTGTATCTGTTAATACTGTATTTTTTGATCTTTTCAGAAAATTGAAGCATTATCTTAGAGTTTGGATCGTTGTTTCTTGAGTTTTCTTTTGGTTTAACAGACACTATCTGTGGTTTGATCCTGTCAGGTGGGTCCTGAGTCCAGAATCTCCATATATAAGTCCTGTCCAGCTGATTTCCTGAGAGATCTGAGATTGCCGAACTTATGACTACTTTATATTCTTCTTTGTAATCGAGTGGTTTTTGAGGAACTATCTCAAGTCTATTTTCTCTAATATCATAAAACATCTTTATGTCTATCTGTTCTGTAAAAGTCTCAAGTAGGACATTTTGTGTTGTAAGTGTCTTTTCGTTAAGAGCTTCAGAGAAGAAGACATATATTCTTGGTCTTATATCAACGTTTGTATCAAGATCTGCAGGTGTATGATCAACAACTCTAGGTGGGACCATATCAGGAAGGTTCTCAGTCCTGAAACTTATTATGACCGGAGCACTTATAGTATTTCCAGCAACATCCGCCACTTCATCCACTACCACAGAATAATCTTTTTCATATTCAAGTGCATAAGCCGGTTTGATATTTACCTGTAATCTAGTCTCGTCGTATTCAAGTGCACATTCGATTATCTCGTTATGAGTATCTTTAAGATAAATATTTCTACCGGTTATTGTCTCTTCAAGCATAGGTTCACTGAAGGTGACTTTTAAAGTGTCATTTACCTTAAAGTCTTTTGATTTATCACCAGGGAAGGAGTTGACCACTTCAGGTTTTTTATTATCAGGTGCAGGTTCAGTCCTAAATCTTGAGAGATAAGTACTCTTAAGATGGTTTCCTGAAGCATCTCTGACAATTCTTGAGATTGTCATCATATATCCTGTGAAGTAATCCATATTTACTCTTGGATGCAGAATTGCCTGTTTGTTATCAATATCATATGTAACCTGACAGTTATGAGTCTCTGCTGTCTTTTCGTTTTTTATGAATAATGTAAATCTGTTTATAGAATCCCCATCCATTGCTTCGCTGAAATCTACGGTTATATCCGAATCAACAGGTATATCCTTCTGATCTTTATCAGGGAAAGTGGTTGTTATCTCAGGTCTTGTAGTATCCGGAGCAGGTACAGTTGTAAACTCGATCTTAAATGCGTTTTCCATTGGATTTCCGGCTTTATCCTTGATCACATTGTTTACCACAAAATAGTATTTAGTAGCATAATCCAAATGGGAACTTGGATAAAACTCTATACAGTTTTCTTCTGGTATATGATTTACTATGCCATCGATCCTGTCTTCGTCTTTTGAAGAGAATAATACTGAAAATTCGTTTATTGTAGATTCAGCCATCGGTTCTGAAAATTTCACTTTTATTTTTGTATTTATTGGAACGTTTTCTCTTCCGTTAGCAGGTTCATAATATACTACAGAAGGCGGAATAGTATCCGGTTCAGGCTCAATATGGAAATTCCAGACTTTCTCATGTTCCATCTCGTTTCCATATAGATCTTTTACCTTATTATCTATATACACAGTATAGGTTGTGTTGAATTTTAATTTCTGAACAGGTTCAAGCATTGCTTTTCTTGTTATATTATCGTAATTCAATTCACATTGTATCTTATCCTTACCATCTGTCAGATAATAATTTCCTTTAAGGGTGTCTAGCTGAATATCCTCATTAAAAGTGGCTGTTATTATTGCTGATATATCAACGTTAGTAGCACTTTCAACAGGTGATGTCATAAGAATATATGGTGGTACAACATCCGGTGGTCTCATCGTAGTGAAGAAGAATGATCTTTCATCAAAAGAGTTACGCGCAAGATCTTTCACATTTTCACTAATAAGAACTTTATATACTTTATTATAATTAAGGACTTTTAAAGGTCTTACAGATACCTGATTTGTTGCAGCAATCCATTTAAGATCGCAGTCAACTACTTCATTATCTTCATAAAGAAATATACTGTAAGGATTTACGGAAGCTTCATCAAGAGCTTCAGAAAAATATATTGTTATTCCTGAGTCTATTTTTATATTTGTCTGATTCATTGCAGGAATTATATTAACAACTTCAGGTGGTTTAACATCTGGATTTCTTTCTGTTGTAAAGTATATCTCAAAAGAGTCCTCCATCATGTTATGAGAAAGATCAGCGACTTCAGGACCTATTTTAAGAGTATATCTTGAAAAATATCCCATATCTATCATTGGTTTACATACAAGTTTTCTGACTTTAGAATCTTTCATCTCAAATGTAAGATATTCCTGATGTTTTTTTGTCTCGTTAAAAAGAAATATAGTGTCGTTGTTTATTGTATCTGAGAGAACCGGTTCATCAAACTCTATTACTATATCGCTATTGATAGGTATCTTAAAATCTTTATTTGCAGGAGTAGTACCAATAACCTTTGGTCCGATAGAGTCAGGTTCCGGTTCGGTCCTGAATTTAAATGAATATACATCATCAAGGAAATTTCCTGTAAGGTCTCTTATATTTTCTATTTCAACGATATACTCGGTATTATATTCGAGTTTTTTTGATGGAATAGCTACTATTAGTCTTTCTTTGTCGTTATACACGGTCATCATCTCGACTTTGTTTTTTTGTCCTTGGGTTATCTCATAAAGTCTGAAATTTTCATCATTAATACTTGTTGGATCTAGACTTTCAGTAAATCTGGCTTTTAATTTGATTCCGATGTCCACGCCTTTTTCTTTAGGAGCAGGATTAGTATATTTTATTGAAGGATTCGTAACATCACCTTCACTTTCCATTGAAAAGTAATATTTAAAATCATATAGCATGTTGTTATCAGACATATCTTTTATTGCCCGTGAGATCTGAACATGATATTTCTTATCATATCTAAGCCCTTTTTCGGGGATTATGATAAGTTTATTTGCAACAGGAGAATATTTGATCTCAATATCTTCTTCATAATTATCAGTCTCATTAAATAATTTTACGTTTAAAGTATTTATTGTAACTGGATTTATACTTTCGTTAAAAGTTACTGTGATATCTGAATTTAATGCAACGGAATGTGATTTATCCGCTGGAGAAGTATTCATGACAAATGGAGGAGTCTTATCAGGCGGGTTAACAGTCTTAAACTTCCATGTTGTAGGATTAGCAAGCATGTTTCCGTATCTATCAGTTATTCCTTCGGTTATGGATACTCTATAAATATGATTATAATCAAGTAGTTCTGATGGCAGAAAGACAGCTTTTTTTAATTTATGAGAGTATTTATAAGTTCCCTGAATTATATTGCCGAGCATATCTTCAAGGTTTAAAGTATATTCATTGATAGTCGACGGTTTTATCTCTTTATTGAAACCAACTAATATTCGAGCGTCACGAGCTATCTGTTCTTCTTCTCTTTGTGGGTATATAGATACTATCTTTGGTGGCTCTTTCTGTTCACCCTTTAATTTAACTATATCGTTTGTCTCAAATGAAAAGTTGAAATCCTTTCGGAGATGTTTGTTATTAATATCTTTGATTATATAGGCGGCAAGGAAAATAGAATATTTTGTGTCGAGAAGAAGTTCTTCCACTGGTCTTATGTAGACTCTGAATCCGAGATCATCAAAGACGAGGGCTGTCTTGATCTCTTCTCCAAATTCGCTGTACATAGATATAGAAGAGTGATTTAGTGAAGCTTTATCCATCTGATGTGAGAATTCGATAGTTATCTGAGTGTTTACGGGGATGTTCTCAGCACCGTCCTGCGGATAGTATTTGATGATTCCAGGTCTGTAATCTTCCTCTGCAAAAGAAGTTGTTGTAAATACAAGCAGAATTAGCCATAGTATAAGAATCTTTCTATTCATCTCACCCTCTCTAAATTGTTATGTCATATATATTTTTCGACTAAAAAAGGTTGTGTGTTAAAATGGAAAAAAATACCGATGACCGGAAAACGGGCAAATATTTCCTGTTTTTTGAAAGGTGAGAAGTGAGAAGTGAATGGGAAAAACAACGTGAAGAGGGAAGCGAAACTGGTAATAACTGAGTCGAGGGTCGTGGTTCAATAACAAAAAAGGAGGACAATCATGCCAATAGAAAGTTTAGAAGCAAAGGAATTATTTTTGAAAGGAATAGCGAATGCACAACAGGGGAAAATACAGCAGGCAATAGATGATCTTACAAAGGCTTTAGAAATAGAAGAAGACTATGAAATATATTTTTTAAGAGGCAATGTTTTTGGTGTGAACGGTGATATTGACAAGGCTATTGAAGACTACAATAGTACTATTTAACTTTTTAACGATCATAGTGAAGCAATATTTCTTAGAGGATTATCATTTATAGAAAAAGAACTTTTTGAAAAAGCTCATAATGATTTTGACAGATGTATTGAGATCATCCCACAATTTTCTCGTGCTTATGCAGAAAAAGCTTTTATATATTCAAAACAGGGTAAAGCAGAAGATGCTCTTGATTATTTTACAAAAGCAATTGAACTTGAAAAAGATAATCCAATCTTTCTTTATAATAGAAGTCTGGTATTGAACGCTTTGGAAAGATTTAATGAAGCAAAGAATGATCTTGATGAAGTCATAAAGATAGATGAGAATTTTATACACGCATATAGATTAAGAGCTTCTATTTATGAGAAATTAAAGAATGAGGATGAGTTTCAGCGGGATATGAAAAAGTTTTTTGAGTTGAAACATGAGATGGAAAATCGAGAATCAGTGAAAAGTGAAAAGTGAGTGGTGAATAGAATAAACAACGTAAAGCGTGGGGATTGGAATTTGGTGTTTGGGGTTTGGGTTGGTTTTGATCCTCTCAAAATCCAAAATCCAGTTTTATCCCAAGTCCCAGTTATTAAGTCCGCCTCAAACCTCTGTTTTTAAACACAGTTGCCAAACTATTTTTAAAAAGGTAAAATTATTAAATGAATAAATTTCAGATTCTGATCGTGGATGACACAGAAGTAAATATTGAATTTTTAAAGACCCTCTTAGGCACTTGGGAAAATGAATGTGAATACGAGACTTTTGAAGCAAAAGACGGAAATGAAGCTATTTTACTGCTACAGTGAAAACCAGGTATCGATCTTGTCATACTTGATATGATGATGCCAGTTTATGACGGTTTTTATTTTCTGGAACAGTATGAAAAAGAATTTGAAAAAAAATATATTCCTGTTATCGTAATGTCAGCAGCTGGGGACACAAGAAGTATAAGTAAAGCTTTTGATTATGGTATCTATGATTATTTTACAAAACCTCTTTCTTCTGTACAGCTTATGTCTTTTGAACTAAAAGTTAAAAATGCTCTTAGAATGAAGAACACAATGGATCAGCTTAGGGAAAGAAATAGAATAATTGAAAATGAGATGAATCTTGCAGCAAAACTTCAACGAAAATTTCTTCCAAATGAAATAAGTAATGAGAACTTTGAATTAAAATATTATTATAGACCTTATAGAGAACTTTCTGGAGATTATCTTGATGTGATACCACTTGCTGGGGATAAGGTGCTTATTCTTATAGCAGATGTTGTAGGTCATGGTACAGCTTCGGCAATGATAGGTTCGATGCTCAAGATGCATGCAATAGATTTTGTAGAGTCGCATCCGGATTTTGATCTGGTAGATTTTGTGAAAAACTCAAATGCTGAACTTATAAGATTAGGTGTTGAAGACACTATAGTAACGGCCTGTTTCTTTATTTATGAAACAAAAACGGGCTTTTTGAATTATGTAGTAGCAGGTCATCCATATCCGCTTGTTTTTGATTTTGATCAGGATGATGTTTTTAGTCTTGAAAATCCAGGTACTTTACCATTAGGACTTTTCGATAATATAGATGTAATGCCGGGAGAGATTAGACTTAAAGCTGGCCAGACGCTTGCAGTTTATACAGATGGGATACTTGAGGCAAAGGATTATGATGGTGAGTTTTTTGGTCTTGAGAACATAGAATCAACATCTAAAGACTTTGTTGAAGCTAATGACGTTTTCGAATACAATAGGTTTATTACAAGTTTGATAGGGAAATTAGATTCTATACAGGATGATGTGACAATAGTCTTTTTTAGTATAAGGAAATAATAGTTTTATGAAAAAGATGTATGCTAACCTTTGTCAAAGATGTTTACACGAGTGTAAACAACCCTATGGTTCTGAGATAATAAGCTGCCACAGATTTAAAGAGCAACTCACCTTGAAATTGAAGGTAAAAAAAACTAAAAATAATGTAGTTAGGAAAATAAAACAATGATGAGGAAAGGGTTTACTCTTGTTGAGTTGTTGGTGACTCTTATAATAATAACCATCGTTGCATCTGTTGTTTTTCCGATGACAAAGATACAGTATGTCAGAGAAAGAGAAGATGAATTGAAGTATTATCTTCGCAGGATGCGTGATGGAATAGATTCTTTTTATGATAATAATCCTTCAGGAGCACCAACTGGTGAAGTTACGGTTGGAGATGGTCTTGATAATGATGGAGATGGTGATGTAGATGAAGAGATAGATGATAATAAGGACAATGACGGAGATGGACTTGTTGATGAGGACCTTATGGATCATGGATATCCAGTCTCACTTTTAGATATGGTTAATAATCAGTCTATAAGAAGGATACCGAAAGAACCTTTTTCTAACAAATGGCAATATAAGAACTCATCATCAGGTGCATGGACAGATTTCGATAATTATGGATCTTCGTATGATGCAAAACCTGGTGATGATATCTATGATATAAGGACTTCCAGTTCGGATCTATCAATTTAAGGTGAGGCTTATTCTTCATGGTAAAAACTAACTTTAAACATGCTTTTACTTTGGTTGAACTTGTTATTACTATTGGAATAGTTATAATTATTACAGGCGGAGCTTTGTTATATTTACCCGGAATCTCAGCTGAGGCAAAAGCTAGTTCTTTAAAAGCGAATCTTTCAGCAATGAGAAAAGTCATAGATGATTATTATAGTGATTTTGGAGCTTATCCCCCAACTCTTGATATTTTAACACAAGAGACGGCTGGAGGATACAGATACATATCTAAGATTCCGGAAGATCCTACAACGGGATTAGCTAACTGGGATGTCTCAACTGATGAGGTGACTTTTTTTGAGATGGATGATCCGACTTGTCCATATGTTGCATATATCAGGAGTAAAAACGAAAAATATCAGGATTATTAAGGTGAATATATGAAAAAGATTGAAGATTATCTAGTTGAACAGGGACTTATTTCAAGTTCAAGGTTGAATTGGGCAAAAGTAAAACAAAACGAGACTGGAATACCACTTTACAGAATACTTATCGAAGAAGGAATAGTATCTGAAGAAGTCTATTTTAAAAATCTTTCTTCTATGTTTTCAAAAGATTTCATCAATCTTGATATGGCTAATCTAAACAGAGAACTTATAGAGTTGTTTCCGGCACAACTTATGGAAAAATATAATTTCATTCCAATAGAAAGAGTTCTTGATACTGTAAAGATCGCAACTTTTGAACCGTTCAATATTTATATGGTCCAGGAAATCGAAGAGTTAACCGGCTATAAAGTAGAGATATTCATCTGTAATATAACCGATCTTTTAAATATAAAAAAAGCATTAGGTATAACTATTAAAGAAGATCTTGCCTTAAAGACCCTTAAAAAGATAGATCTCGAAAGTGTCGCTGAAAAAGTGAAAGAAGGATATGGAAACGATGATGTGATCGAAGAGGTCGATCTTGAGGATTATGATGTTGAAAGTTCGGATGCCCCTGTTGTAGTCCTTGTAAATAAGCTGATCTATGATGCTGTAAAAGAAGGTGCTACAGATATTCATATAGAATGTTTTGAAAAAAAACTCAATGTAAGATACAGAATTGACGGAAGTCTTAAAAAAGTGATGGTGATAGAGAAGAATGCTCAGGAAGCAATAATATCAAGACTTAAGATAATCTCCGATCTTGATATTACTGAAAGGTTCATACCGCAGGAAGGAAGATTCAAGATGAAAGTCATGGATACTCAGATAGATTTTCGTGTTACTTTTCTTCCATCCATGTTTGGCCAGAATCTTAGCATAAGAATATTTAATAAGAAAAAGACACCTCTTGCTTTTGATGATATAGGAATGTCTGATTATCAGAAAAACATATGTGCTGAAGCTCTTAAGAAGAAATATGGATTGATACTGGTAGTTGGACCAACTGGATCGGGTAAGACAACTACTTTGTATACAATGCTTGGACATATAAATAAAGAGGATATAAAGGTAATAACGATAGAAGATACAGTAGAATATAGAATGGATGGTATTCATCAGATCCCGGTAAGGGTAAATAGAGAGGATCCAAGTAAATCTCTAACATTTGCAACAGGTCTAAAAGCAATATTAAGACAGGATCCTAATGTTATTATGATAGGTGAGATAAGAGATGAGGAAACAGCTAAAATAGCAATAAATGCTGCGCTTACGGGTCATCTTGTGTTGTCGACTATTCATGCAAATACATCGATAAATGTATTGTCAAGATTAAAACATCTGGGAGTTTCAAAAGAACTGATCTCGGATGCTCTTGAACTTGTTGTCGCTCAAAGACTTGTTAGAAAGACTTGCAAAGAATGTCAGGGAGATGTCGAAGAAAAAAAATCGTGTCATTTTTGCAAAAGCACCGGTGTAAATGGTAGGATAGGGGTGTTTGAAGTACTACAGGTTGATAAAACTATTAAAGGAAAGATTGCAGATGATGTTCCTGGAGTTCATCTGTATAATTACCTTAGAGAAGAAAGAGATTGGAAAGATCTCTTGCAAGATGCTACTAATAAGAAGAATAATGGGGTGATTGGACAGGAAGAAGTAGATAGCCTGACTATTTGAAATGGGACTTTTTAGTTTTAACGATAAAAAAATAATAATAGACATTGGGACTTATTTTACAAAGGCGGTCGTTGTAGAAGAGAAGCTCGAAAATGGAGCTAAAATAAACTTTTCGATTGAACCGTCTGGTTTTCAGTTGGATTTTTCACCTCTGCAGGAATCTAAAGTAGAAGATGAAGAGAATTTTATCGAGACTTTAAGATTAGCATATAGTCGTCTTAAAACCATGGAAAAGAATGTCTTTATAAATATACCAGATCATTTTGTGGTAATAAGACTCATCACTTTAAAACCAGAAGAACATAAAGGTATCTCATCAAAGGAAAATCTTGAGAATGCGGTTCTTAAAAAATTAAAACCAAGTCTTCCTGTCAACATAGATAGATGGTTTTTTGATATGCAGATGGTTGACGAGATAGATGGAAATAAGATTTTTCTTGTTGAAGCGATGTTAAGGTCCAATCTTTTTGAGATAGAGAGACTGGTTAGAAAAATCGGGCTTAATCCTGTGGGTGTTGATATTAATTCATTTAACTGTTCAAACCTTTTTGCAGATTATTTTGAAAAAAAAGGAAATCATGAAAAAAATATTTCTCTTGTGTGTATTAACAATAAATCAACAACGATAATGATCTTTAGAAATGGTAATCTAAGAACGGCTCAGACAAGGCTTATAGGTGGGGAAGATCTTATAAAAAGAATAGCTGAGGGAAAAGGTATATCCATAAAAGATGCAGCTAAAGTAATGCAGGAAGAGACAGTGTTTCTTCCTGAACTTGCTGAACAACAGGATCTTATTGAAAATTATCGTTATATAAAAGAAGTATATTCTGAGCTTATCATAAGTCTTTTTAATATGTTTGAATATTATACAGAGAATTTCAAAGAAAGTGAGATTCATGAGGTGATTATCACAGGTGGTCTTTCCAATATGAATAATATTGCAGAGAATCTTGAAGCTAGATTGAATATTCCAGTGATAAGAGGTTCTGATCTAAAAAGTTTTAAAGATAAAGACGGAAATGAGATCTCATCAGAAAAAGTTAATATTTTAGCATCATGTGTTGGTTCAGCATTTAGAGAATAAAAAAAATCCTAATTTTGAAATATCAAATAACTGTATCTTTTTAATTCATAGTCATAATTAAAACCTATTCCATTAACTTTGTTGTTATAAATGGCTATTACACCCTTATCTAATGGGTCATTAGGGTTTTTATATACTATCACCGGAAAATCTTCTAAAACATAGAAAATTATTCCGAAATCTTTGAATGTAAATATTTTCTTGCCCCATTTTATAATTTTTTTTAGTTTTGTTTTTTTGGGGATCTTTAAGGTGATCTCTTCTTCTGTTTTACCATCATTCTTATATTCTGTACTTTTGAAGGTGAACTCTTTTCCGAAAATAATCTCATTTGTTTTTTTTAATGGAAGGAAAAAATATTCTTTGTATTTTTTTTCCATATTGACCTTTTTTGAAAAGTGAATATTTTTATCTGTTTCGTTTAAATAAATATAGTCGTTATAATTATCTTTAGTTTCTATGATTTCCCTTTTCAAAGCTTCAAAGAAGAAAACTGAATAGATCCTATCTCTTTTTAGAAGTACTTCTTTTTTATTATAAATAAGTTCTTTTTCTTTTTTATTAATAGGATAATATATGATCTCGGAAGTGGAGAAGTAAGGTATAAAAAGTTCTTTTTCATTGGTTGAGAGTATATAAAGATCTTTAAGATATATTGGGAAATCAACAAAATTAGAGTTCTTTATTGTTATTTCCGTATCTCTTGAAATATCGAATAGTTTAATATCTGAATCAGTTTTTTTATCTGGAATAATAAATCTAAAAAAATCCTTTTTATTTTTCTGAATATCTTCATCATTGATTTGATTTAAAATTTCCTTATTTGAAAAGAGACTATATATTACAACAAGCAATATTAAGATATAAGGGAAAAAATAAATTTTATTTTTCATACGGTTAGATAAATGATGCAGTGGTTTTTTTTTTAAGTCAAGGAAGCGAAGTGGTGAGTGGTAATTGAAAAAAATATAAAGCTGTGTCGATAAAACAAATAATAAAACAGGAGATATTTATGAGATTAAAGCTTGACCTTTTGCCGCAAGAAAGAAAAAGTATAGCTAGAGATTTTAAAGCCTGGATAATACTGGGTGTTTTTGTGTTATTAACATTTCTCTGGTATCTGCCTGTTAAAAGTTACATGATATCAAAAGGTGAGGAACTGAAAAAGACTGCGTCAGAACTCGCATTAAAACAAAAAGTCGAGTCAAATGAACTGACTTCGATGAATGATATTATCTCAAGTCCCATTGATCTAGGAAAGAGTATAGTCTTTCTGGTAGATTTTCTTGAGGAAGCCTCTTATTCATGGTATGAATTTTTTGATTCCATTGAAAGTGCTAGAACTAAAGAGCTTTGGATAGATGATATTTCAAAAAAAGATATAAATGATTTTGTTATTACAGGGAAAGCTACAGATAATTATAACGTTAGTGAGTTTTATCATAAACTCTTATCAGATGAAAGGTTCTCAAAAGTATATCTGTTAAAAAGTGAACTACTCACCGATACGGATGTTGCAAGATTTCAATTCAGTATAAATGTGATCTTAAAAGAGGCTAATATATGAGCATTAGAATGAAATCAATACTTGAAAGGTTTTCTGCCTATATTTTAATAGGTGTATTCGTATTGCTTAATTTCTATTTTATTTCAAACATAAGTGAGCTTAGAAAAAACAACAATAAGATTGTCCAGGAAATTTCTAAGATAACTGGTCAGATAGAAAATTTAAAAGAAAACAAAAACAGTCTCGAGGGAGATTTGACTCAAAGACAGATTGAGAAAAAAGAACTAATAGAAAAGGCGCAACTATTTAAAAATTATTTCGTCAGTAGAAATGATATTCCATCAATAATGTCTGAGATACAAAAGACTTCTGATGAAAATGGTGTCTTAATAGAACTTTTTGAATATCAACCATTGCCTGAACAACCTCTTGTAGATTTTACAAGACTTGCATTTGATATTGAGTTTTCGGGTAAGTATTCCTCGGTCAAAGCATTTTTATTCAAGATAGAAAGACTTAAATGGGTATTAAAACAAAAGGATATAGAATTTCTAAGACTCTTTGATGAGGAAAATGTCAAAGACAATATGAGATTAAAAATAAAATTATTTACTTATGTTAGGGAAAATGTCAAAAAAGCAGAAAAAAATTAAAAATTTCATACTGAAATACAGATTTATTATTATCTCATTTATAATAATAGCGATTTTAATATACTTAAATAATTCTGTATGGCGACCGATGATATCAAAAGAAAAATTGCAGATAAAAGAACAGCAGAAGAATAGTGATCTTATTAGACAGCGAGAAGAATCGAAACTTAAGTTAACTTCATCTGGTGCATACTTTCTACCATCAGGAGATAAGAGTATAAACAAAGGTATAAATAAAGGTAAAAAGAAAGGGACAACAACAAAAAACTCAAACAATAAAGTATCTACACCCGTTAAACAAGCTTCAATTGAGATAGCAAAAAAAATAGAGTATATGCACAAAAGAATAATCAAAGTGGAAAAGGATACTGAGGAAGTAGATTATAATCATAAAGCAAACAGTCCTTTTGCGCCGATCAATGAAAAATCAGGTATTAATAACATTTCTAAAGCAAGGTATATTCCAAAATATAATCTGACAAAACTTGAGTATAAAGGTTTTTATTCAAAGTCTGGTAAGAAAACTGCAATAGTAAGATATGATGGACAGATGAATTACGTCTCTTTGGGAGATCAGATAGAGAATACGGTTTTAATAGTCAATTCTATTGAGAGAGCATACATTGAATTAAAGGATAATAAGACCGGCGATATACATAGTATTGAGAAGTGAAAAGACTGAGGAGGATATATGAATATACTTGTTAATATGCTTAAAGAAAGGGATATCAATGTACAGCTATATGCTATAAATAAACTAGCTGAGAAAATACAGGATGATAAAGTGTATAAAGAGCTATATTCTCTTTTGGAATCAGTACCAGATAAAGTGAAAGTCAAGATCATAACTATTTTAAATAAAGCTAATTTTTGCGAAACAGTTAATTTTGCAAAGAAAAATATTGAAAATGAGCAGAATCCTTTTGTACGATCAGCTCTTGTGAAAAGTCTCTCTATTGATAAAAGTGGAACCAATCTTCCGCTGATAGTAAGGTGCTTGATAGATGATGATAATAGAGTACGTGCAAATGCAGTAGAAGCGCTTGGAAATCTTAAGGGACGGAATGTTGTAGATCTTCTACTTCCAATGAAAGATGATAGTCAACATAGAGTGAGATTAAATGTATTACATGTACTCTATAAACAGTACGATGAAGCAATCTTTCAGGAGTTTGCTATGCTTTCAAAAGATGATGATAAACTCGTTAGAAGTGCTACTGCATTCACTTTATCAAAAATACCTTCACGTAAGTCTTTTCCGCTGCTATTAAACCTTATTAAAGATGTCGAGCCTATGGTAAGAAGAAATGCTGTAATAGCATTGTCTTCTGAAAAAAACATTACATATTTAAAATATTTTGTAGATCTTTATATGAAAGAGGAAGATAATACAGTAAAAAAAGTTCTTGTAAATGCAATGATGGTAAATGATACTGAAAAATCAGTAGATAGACTATTTAGAGCAGCTGAAGGCTTGGGAGATGAAGGGAAATGGCGTTTCTGTCAGGCGTTATCTATTATGAAAAGTGATATGAGTGTGAGTTTTCTTACAAAGTATCTTTCATCTAATAACCCGAAAGTAAGAAAAGAATGTATAGAGGCTTTGGGGAATTATGATCAAAAAGATATAATTGACCTTTTACTTCCGTATCTCAATGATCCGGATGAGGATGTAAAGCTAGTTGCTGCTAAAGTGCTTTGGAAGTTTGGCATAATGAACGCATATACTTCTCTAAAAAAGATGGTTGCAAGTAGAGATGAGAACCTTAAACGAAAAGCAAAATATGTTCTGTCTCTTATGGGATTATAATGGATTGGCAACACTGTTGCCGATGTATCTCTTTGCTCAAGATAAGCAACTTTTTAATTGATGACAAACTTCGTTTATGTAAATACTTTTAATCAATATCCTTTTATCAGAGATGCTTTTTTAAAGGTATAAAGTCATTTTACCAATTGAACGAGACCTTTATCTGTCCCTATCCAAATATCATTTTTAGTAGTAGCTATTGATAATATCTTATCAGAAGGAAGACCATCTTTTGTGGTTATTGTTTTCCAGTTTTCGCCATCGTATATAGTCATACCTTTATCAGTCCCAAAATAAACATTTTCACCATCTGTCTTAATCACTCTTACAAATAGATCAGCTAATTTATTTCCAAAGGTTGTGAATTTTTCCCATTTATCTGTTTTGGATACGGAAGATACTCCGCCCCAGGTTCCAAACCACAATCTGTTGTCCATATTATCTTTAGCGAGTGAACAAATTGAATTGTTTATTAGATTAGAACTATGTTCATCAACTACAACCCAGTTTTCGTTATCATCTACTGTTATATAAAATGCACCTTTTTGTTTGGTAGCAAACCAAACCTTGTTATCGAATTCGATAATATCCATTATCTCATTTGAAGGAAGACCGTTATCGGTGTTGTAGTTTTTCCATTTTTCTCCATCAAAGACATAAACACCATTTCCCCAGGATCCTGCCCATATTCTGTCTCTGGAATCTTGAAATAAAGTAATTATGTTTCCAGGGTTAGTTCCTGTATCTTCAGTTGAATTAGAATAACCTTTCCAGTTTCTTCCGTCATAAACTGAGACTCCACCATCTTTTTTTAATGATATCGAGGAAACCCATAGCCTGTTTTGTGAATCGGATATTATATCTGTTATATGGTTTTTTGTTAGACCATCTTTTTCGGTGTAATTTATCCACCTTTCAAAATCGTATTTTACTAGGCCGTTCCAGGTTCCTATCCAAAGTATTTCACGATTTTCAAATTTTTCGACAAATATTGATGAGATAAAATTATCAGGAAGACCATTTTGTGTATTATATATCATCATCTCTTTTGTTTGCTTAACTTTTGTTGTTTGAACAGATTTTTTCTCCTGACAACCGATCATTAATATAAAAAACGATGATAATAGAAGAAACATTGCGATCTTCACTGATGATCTTTTCATTTTAAGTTTGCTCCCTGTTTTATGTCTTTTATTTGTGTTGCGGCATAATTCGAAAGTATTGTCCTGTTTTTATCCATTTCTATTACAAGTTGGAAGTCTTCGAGCGCTTCAAGGTCTCTTTTGAGTCTTGAAAGTATTTCACCTCTTGTACAATATGAGGTTATATAATCTCTGTTTATGGATATTGCTTTTTCAACATTTTCAAGTGCGTTCTGTAAATTTCCATTTCTAAGTTGACATTCTGCTATATTGTTTAACGATTTATAATCATCACAATCTAGCTCTAAAGATCTGGAAAAGTATTTTTCTGCTTTTTTATGTTTGTTCTGTTCCATATAAATCATGCCAAGATTATAATGAACTTCAGGATTATCCGGATCAAGTGCAAGAGCTTTTTTTACATATTTCAAAGCTGTCTCTACATCTTCCTCATCGAAAAGAAGCATTCCCAGACTGTTCCATGCAAGTGAATAATCCGGGTTTATCTCCAATGCTTTTTCCAGATGTTCTTTTGCAGTGTTAATATCCTTTAACTGATTAAAATATGTGAAACCAATATTATAATGTGATTTATAATGATCACTGCAAAGATCAAGTGTTATAAACCAGTATTTTAAAGCCTGAGTGAAGTCATTAAGCATATAGTATGTATTCCCAAGGTTGTAATATGCTTTATGAAATTCAGGATCTATTGATATTGCTCTTTCATAGTACTCTATTGCTTTATTATATTCTTTTTCAAAATAGAAATTATTCCCGATTTCCTTTATTAGCTCTTTATTATTATTATCGGTTTCAACTTGTTTTAATAATCTTTTGAGTTCGGCGTTCATTATATACTCCCTTTGTTTATTATTTTATTAACGCGTACAATCGATGTTTTTAACCCTCATTAATGTAAATTTTACCTTTCAAATGTATTACAGTCAAGAGGTGATGAGTAATAGAGGTCTGATTATACTTTTATAAGCTCTAAATTCTTAGAATGATTAAAACAATTATTAATAAACCGATATTTTTTTAATTACCTAAATGTTGTAAAAAAAAAAATGTTCTGATATATTTTTTTAAATAAATTATAATAAATTCAAGGTCTGGACTTTGTATTTTTGATTAGGAGGAAAGATGTCAGAAAAGTATATTTTTACTTCAGAATCTGTAACAGAAGGTCATCCTGACAAGATGTGTGATCAGATATCTGATTCAGTGCTTGATGCAATATTTGAAAAGGATCCTAACGCAAGAGTTGCCTGTGAGACAATGACTACAACAGGGCTTGTTGTTGTTGCAGGAGAGATAACTACTACTGCGTATGTTGATATTCAAAATGTTGTAAGAAAAGCGATAAAAGAGATTGGATATGATAGCAGTGAAAAAGGTTTTGATTATAAGACATGTGCTGTTTTAGCTGCTATTGACGAACAGTCCCCGGATATTGCACAGGGTGTGAATGAAGGTGATGGTCTTTTTAAAGAACAGGGTGACGGAGATCAGGGACTTATGTTTGGTTATGCATGTAATGAGACTGATGAGTATATGCCACTTCCAATAACCTTGTCTCATAAACTATGTTATAAACTTTCAGAAGTGAGAAAAAACAAGATAATAAAATATCTTAGACCCGACGGAAAAGCTCAGGTAAGTGTCGAATATCATAACAACAAACCTGTAAGAGTAGATTCTATTGTTGTTTCTTCTCAGCACAGTGATGATGTTGAATACGATACTCTTAAGATGGATATAATGGAAAAAGTAGTCATGCCGATATGTAAAGATTTCGTTGATGAAAAGACTAAGTATTATATAAACCCTACTGGTAGATTTGTTATAGGTGGACCACAGGGTGACTGTGGTCTTACAGGAAGAAAGATAATAGTTGATACATATGGTGGTATGGGTAGACATGGTGGAGGAGCTTTCTCAGGTAAAGATCCATCTAAAGTCGATAGAAGTGCTGCATATATGGCAAGATATATAGCTAAAAACATTGTTGCAGCGGAACTTGCTGAAAGATGCGAAGTTCAGCTTGCATATGCAATTGGTGTTTCTGAACCTATATCTGTTTTAGTAGATACTTTTGGAACAGGAAAATGTGAAGACGAAGCTATTGCTAAAGCTGTAAGAAAAGTTTTTCCATTAAAACCTCAACAAATAATAAAACATCTGGATCTTAGAAGACCTGTGTTTGCAAACACTGCAGCTTATGGACATTTTGGAAGAAGTGGACATGGATTCACATGGGAACTTGTTGATAAGACTGATGAACTTATAAAAGAATTAAACTAAAAAAAGCAAAGAGGAGAAGATATGATCTTCTCCTCTTTTTTAAGATTATGAAAAAAAAATCTATAAAAAATTATTATATTGACCTTTCATTTTTCCCTGAAGATCAGGGCTCTATTATAGAGATCATAAACGAAGATATAAAAAGAGAACTTTATTTTGGTGTGAAAGAGTTGAAAAAGTTAAATCGACTATATTCCGATGGTTATAGAGATTTTACTGTTTCAACTTATGATGATGTAGTATATGGTTTATTTCCTAAAAATCATCTTTTGAAAGATTATGGACTATGGTTAATAATCGATTCGGGAAAAATCAATCTTGTTCTTTATGACATGAATTCTAATAATATTATTGGTAATGCGAGTTCGACCTTGAGAGAACAGTTTTCTAAAAGAGAAGAGTTTGAAAGAGAGAGCGATTTCTTTAAGAAAGCATTGTTCATAGAGGTTAACGATCTGTTTGATTCTATAACAAAAAATACAAACATAAAATCTAGTGATGTTGGGCATATTGTAAAAGCAGGCGATCCGATCTTTTCATATCTTATATATGATATATTTCCTTCTGAAGAAATAAAACAGGAACTTGTAAAAAGATTTCCTGTAAAAAGTGCAGTAGATCTTGGGATGTCTATGTTTACAAACTCATGTTTTATTGATCTGGGGAGTGAAAGAAACAGTAACAGTCTTTTTATGTTTATTGCAAAAATATATGCAAAAAAAACGGATAATGATTTTATACTTATTCTAAATGACTGGATAGCTTGTTTTAATAATGCTGAAAATACTCTTACTTTTATATCCGGTGTTGTTGAAAATCAGCTTCAGGAAAAGATAATTGATTATATGAAAAAAAATATTATAAGACTTCCTATCGAAATTGAGATAGTAAAATCGGTTGATATAAGAAATTATATAAAGGCTTACTATTTGTCACAAGATGACTTTTCTGATACTATGAAAACAAAAAATTTTGATATTGGAGTTTTGGGGATTTGGTGATATGAAAAAGTTCTTTTTATTTTTATTTATTTTTATTTCAATATTGGGAGTGTTTTATGCTACATCTCCTGAGATCTGGAAGTTGGAGATCACAAAGAAAATAGATTCTTTTTATAATGAGATGATAGTCATACACAAAGCAGATGTCCTTAACCAGCTTTATACTTCTGGTGACCCTGATCTCGTAAATATTGATGCTATGGTGAACGGGAACGAAGCCGCTATCACAATGGGTATGACAGATCTTTCTGCAAAAGTGAAAAATAAAAAAGAATATGAATCGCTTTTAAAGTTAAAAGTTATTTCAATTATTAAAGATTACATTTATGATGCAAAACTGATCAAAGATATCGAGGTCTTTAAATACTCGACTTCTTTTATTGAGTTTAAGTCTATAATCGTCTTTGTATCAAGTTATTTTGCTTTATTATCAGTTGTTTTAGCTGCATCTATCTGGGGCGTATTGGGTGGATTACTTGTTGGGATAATACTTTCACTGATATGGGTCTTCTGTTCTTTTTATTTTATCGGTAGCATTACTGGAACAGAGATGATATATGAATATTTTGTTCAGATCTCTATATCAGGATTAGAAACCGGCGTTGATTTTGTTTATGCAATCTCTAAAGATATCATATTTAAAAATCTTCTGGTCTTAAGTGGGATAATTACTTTGTTTGGTCTCATCATCGGAAAGCTTTTCCAGAATCTTAAAACCGGATATTTGCTTACTATAAGAAAGCTTGAATCAGATGATAAACAGAAACAGGCAGAGATCTCAAGATTGAAAGCTGCTGAATCTAAGTTTTCTAAATCTGGAGATAAAGTTAGAAAGTTATCTGATAGATTTGTTGCACTTCAATCAACGGTTAGAGTTCTTGGTTCCTCTACTAAGGACAAGGAATCAGCTATGGGTGAAGTCATATCTACAACTAAAAAGGTTTTTGGTTGTAAAAAATGTGCTATATTTCTATACGATAAAGAAGAGGGTACATTGATTCCAGAAAAATATAGTGGATATGCTATTAATGAGATAAATGCAATGGCGATCAATATGAAAGATCAATCAGAGAGTTTTATAAAGGAAGTGGTAAAAGCCAAGATGCCAGTTTCTACAATAGAGACTGCTAAAAAAGATTTTAAATTGAAAGAACTTCTTAAGAAAGAAACAATCAAAGTTGCTATGGTAGCTCCACTTATAAATGATGACAAAATATTAGGAGCAATGATAGTTGGAGATGTAGATAATGAATCTGAGATATCTGATTATGGTAGAATGATGGTGACACTTGCTACTCTTACCTCGATGACTCTAACAAACGCAGCGCTACATGCTAAGACAGTCGAACTTGCTAATACAGATGGAATGACCAAACTTTATAACAATAGATATTTTTCAGAGACTACTGCTTCAATGCTTAAGGCAGCTCTTAAAACTGGTGAGAAGATATCGATGCTTATGACGGATATTGACCATTTTAAAAACTTTAATGATGTGTATGGTCATCAGATTGGAGACTTTGTACTTGAAAATACCGCTAAGATCTTGAAGAACCATGCAAGAAAGAAAGACCTTGCTGCCAGATATGGTGGTGAAGAGTTTGCTCTTATAATGCCAAAGACCGATACAGCTGAAGCTGTTAAAATAGCTGAAGAACTTAGGATAAAGATCGAAACAAAAAAATATGAAGTAAAAGGTCTTGATAAACCACTTTCTGTAACAATTAGTATTGGTGTATCTACCTTCCCGGATCATGCAAGAGATTTAAAAACACTTGTAAAAGTAGCTGATGATGGTCTTTATATGGCTAAAGAAGGTGGAAGAAATGTTGTTAAATGTGCAGGAAAAAATACTGCACCGACAGCACCAGCAGCCTCAGCGCCGGCAGATAATGCAGCACCAACAGGCAATTCAGCAGAAGCAAAAAGTCCTGAAGCTCCAACTAGTACAGAGGACGATATATTCAAGTTTTAATTAGAAGTTAAGGAGTATTTTATATAGATTATGGATAAAAGAAATCTTTGGGTTATCTTTTCGTTGATACTTGTTATACTCTTTGTTTTTAATGTTTTTTTAAATCTTTTATCACCAGCAGGAAACAGTTCACTTATATTTCTTGGTCTTTCACTTTCATGTATATTATTTGCCTATTATTCAAATGATAAAAAAGCATCTAATATCTTTGTATTATCATCTAGTGTGATTATGATTCTATTTGTTTATTTTTCAGATATTGATATACAAAAAGAACTAACAAAGAATAATATACCTCCAACTTTTATAAACTATCTGGTTGTAATATCTTTTAATGGCATTAAAAATTTCAGTCTAAAAAAACTATTCCTAAGTCCTGGAGTGGTTTGGTATATAACATTTAATTATATCATGATATATCTTATATCAATATTTAACAGGAACTATGGTTTTGTAAAAAGAAAACTTACAGAATCAATGAGAGAAATAAGAGAGTTAAAAGATGAACTTAATAAGCATAAAGATGTACATAAAGCTATAAGTGATTATAAAAATAAAATCGTAGAAATATCCTCAAGGCATAATGTTCTAAAGGATTTCGCCAGTGAGATCGGGTCCTCGTTTGAACCCGTTGAAATATTTGAATCTATTATTGAGGCTACCAAGAAACTACTTGATGCAAAACAGAGTATGCTTCTTATTTTCGATAAAAACAGAAAGTTACGGATAAAGAACTGCTTTAATGTTCCAGATGAGATGAAGAAAAATGCAAGAATTGATCCTTCAGAGGGTATTATAGGAATGATAATAAAAAACAATACTTTGATAACTTCTGAAAATATTGAAAAGAATTTTCAACTTACAGAGCTTCACAAGATGGATAAGGTAAATATAGAGATAGCTGCTCCTATAACAGGAGAGGATGGAAATCCTTATGCTGTTCTTGTAATAAACAAGATGAACAGTCCTGTAAATAAAGAACATATAAGAATGTTTTCAATACTCTTAAATATCTCTGCGCTTTCCTTAGGAAATGCAAAACTCTATAAAAAAGTTGAGTTCATGGCTAATGTGGATGGACTTACAAAGCTATATACTCATAGGTATTTACAGGAGTTCTTATCCGAAGAGATAGCAAGAGCTGGCAGATATAAAAGACCTTTATCAATAATCATGAGTGATATAGATCATTTTAAAAATTTTAATGATAAATATGGACATCAGACAGGGGACATGGTGCTTGAAAATACAGCCAAGATATTTAAAGCAAGTGTTAGAAATAAAGTAGATCTAGTTGCAAGATATGGTGGAGAAGAGTTTATAGCGGTTTTACCTGAAACCGATATGAAACACGCTTATGTAGTTGCAGAAAGACTTAGAAAAAACATAGAAAAAGCTGAATATATGGGTGAAAAAAACGAGATATTAAAAGTCACCGCAAGTCTCGGTATAGCCTCTTTCCCAGTTCATTCAAGCGAAAAGATGGAGCTTATAAAAAAAGCAGATACTGCTCTTTATTATGCAAAAGAAAATGGACGAAATCAAGTGCAGATATTTGATGGTGAAAAGATGAAGATAGTTGAACAATTATAAAGATCAGATTTTTTTTAATTTTATTTATTTTAATATTTATTTTAACACCGTATTCCAGAAGGTTTGAAGGAAAGACTTTTCTTATATCACCTGAAATAGATCTCGAGAATATTCCAAAGATTTTTAATCTCAAAGAGACAAAGTATAATGTTGATAATGAAAAATATGAATATCTTTTCTACAGGGTAGCAGATTTTTCAAAGAAGGTAATGCCGTTATCTTTTATTTCAAGATTGTTTGATGATAATATTTTTTTTCCTATGGAGCTAGATGATATAAACTATCCGGCGATACTATCAAATTATTTCCCGAAATATTCAAACAATTCGAACTTTGAATATTTTGTTTATTATGATTTTAAAGAAAAAGGCGGTATCTACTTGCTTTTTTTAAGCGATTCGATACAAAGAGAAACAAGATTCTATTATTATAAAGATCCTTTAGAAAGCCTTCAAAGTTTTTATGTTCAGGAAAAAGAACTTATTAATAAAAATACACCGGTAATACTTTTTTCAGACCTTTCCTATCAGAATTTTAGAAAAGTTTCAGAAAGAGCCGATTTTGTTGATTATATAATCAACTTTCAGGATTTTGAACAGGGAGATATTTTTGGTAAGAAAATTAGAAATATAAAAAAAGATAGTAATATTTTATATAAGATGGATATTCTTTTTGGCAATCATGGGTTTCTGACATTTGACTTTTATGAGATCCCTCTTGAAAAGATTGACTCATCTCTTTTTATGAAAAGAGTTATAGACACCAGGAGGTTTAGTGTAGATGAAAAGTAAAAAGATCATCGTGCTAACAATATTCCTGATATGTTTTTTTATAAACACCTATTCTTTAATGGTCTTAGATGAAGATGATTTTAAAAAGGATGTTGAAATTGCTGTTAAGAAGATACTTAGGTTATCTGACACACATGAGGTTCGTTTCTGTTTTCCGGAGATATCAACTTATAATATCGTATCCGGTTATATTCCTTTCATTAAAATGAGCACAGGATCATTGAGATTAAACGATCTTTGGACTGACAAAGTGTATTTTGAGTTTTATAATGTAAAACTTGATACTGAAATACTTCATAATGAGAAAAGACTTGTAGCAGACCCCAGAATGAAAATCCGTTTATATGCAGAGATCTCAGAAAAGGCGATCAACAATCTTTTATATAAAAAAAGAAAGAAGATAAAAGTAAAAGATCCCGAGGCACTTCTTCGTGATGGTTTTATAATACTTAAGGGTCATGTAAAGGCTATGTTTGTGAGTTCATATATTCGTGCAAAAGGATATTTTTATATTGAAAACGGAAAACAAATAAATTTCGCATCGAATTATATAGCGCTTAATAAGATAAAATTGCCTAAATTCCTTTTAGTCAGAATAATTAACACGATCAATCCAGTTCTTGATATGAATGAGCTTGATTTTGATATTAAATTAAGAGATATTATTTTAAAAGATAGAAAAGTCGTTATTACTTCTTTTCCTGATGGATTTTCAGGGGAAGAACTATGAAAAAAGATTTTTTTAAATATTCTTTTTATTTTTTCATCATATTAGGGGTTTTATGTTCCTCCTATGTTATCAGTCAGAGAATATTATCAGAAAGGCAACAGAATTCATTTGATATTGCAATAAGTTATCAGGATATATGTTATTATAAAGACGATTCCTTCATTGATGTCCTTTCAAAGTATAATTTTCAGGATTATATTGATAATATAGTCATAAGACCATCAAAAGTGATAGATCTCGAAAGATCTGGTGAGATAATACTTGCCCAGGGAGATGAGATCAAAAGAAACCTTAAGATACAATCTATTTTGACTCCATATATTTTAGAGATAATAAATATGAAAGGAATCGATTCTGATAGTACTTATGTATTTACTTATTCTGATAGAGCGATCAATATGCTTGAAGATGTGATCGATTATTATAGACCTGATGCTACTTTTAATATTTCAGAGAAGAAATATGGTTTTAGAAGTAGAAGTAAGACCTATAAGATCGTTCAGATAGATGTTTCAATTGATGAGATAAGACAGATGTATACCGGAATAGATGATGAGAAAGTATCTTCTGTAATTCTAAACAACACATTGACCTTAGATCTTATGGATGTTGCTACTGATGATTCTATATTTATATTAAAAAGATCCAAGATACTTCCGCGTTATGTTATAAGTGATCGATTTTCAAAAGAAATGAACGATTTTTTAACTTTAAATATGATAAAAAAACTCTATTTTGAGTTTGAAAAGAAAAATGTTCCATATCCTTATATAAGAGCACATACATTGCATAAAAAAGATATTTATAAAGAGGATGATATTGTTGATAGATTTAAAAGAGCTTTTACTGAAAGAAAAGTAGGTTTTTTCTGGTATCAGTTTGACCCTAACCTTTCAAGAGATGAGAATCTTAAAAAAGCCAAAGAGATAACTTCTGTATTATCTCAAAGAGGTCTTAAAAATAAGGAACCAGAAATATTTTTCCTTAAAAAAATAAAGGATTATGATGTGCTTACCTGGATAATATCCATCTCACTCGTCCTGTTTCTTATTACGTCATTAGAAGGATTGCTTGGGTTTGGATATCCTTTTATTTTCTCAATATCGATCCCTTTTTCGATACTGATACTCATATTTGTTCCTTTTTATGTTATAAAATTGTTTTTAGCTTTTAGTGCTTCTATAATAATACCTTTAAATTCTTTGAATATGCTTAAACTTAAAAACGGTCATGGTTTTGTAGGGACTTTGAAGACAATAATAGAGAACATAACAGTTCTTTTTTCTTATGTTATGACAGGAATAATATTTACCGTTGCTTTGTTTTATAGTGAGGATTTTCTTATGGGACAAAGACTTTTTAGGGGAGTTAAACTATCTTTTGTCCTTCCGGTGATCATTTTTATAATCTATAATTATTCTATTAGTGGTTCAAGATTTAATGTGCTTTTTCAAAAAGAACTTAAAATAAAGCATCTTATTTACTTTCTGGGATTCTCATGTCTTATGTTTTATTATATCATTAGGACTTCAAATGAAGGTGCTATGTATATGCTTCCTTATGAAAGAGAAATCAGGAGATTTCTTGAAAGAGTTTTTGAAGTCCGACCTAGAACAAAAGAGTTCCTTCTTTTATATCCGGCAATATTTATTATATCTTCAAGGTCTATAATAAGAAAAAAGAACCTTGGCTATTATATAACTTTGTTATTTATTCTTATCGGACAGGGTTGTATATTTAATACTTTTATGCACTTTCATATTCCGTTTTCCATTAGTCTTATGAGAACTTTTAACGGTTTGATTTTAGGCCTGTTCACAGGTACAATCTTATTAACAACGTTATATGGTATAAACAAAATTGATATTTTCAGAAGATTAATAATAAAAATCAGGAGCGATCTATGATACAGATGTATAATATGTCTAAAGTTTATTCAAATGGTGTCAGAGCTCTGGATAATCTAAGTATTGAGATAGAAAGAGGAGACTTTGTATTTCTTATAGGATCATCAGGAGCTGGAAAATCCACTTTTTTAAAGATGATCTTTCGAGAAGAACTTCCTACTGAGGGACATGTGATAATAGATGGTAGAAACATTGAAAGGTTAAGTGATTCAAAGGTCCCTTATCTTAGAAGAAACATTGGTGTAGTATTTCAGGATTTTAAACTTCTAAAATCAAAGACGGTCTATGAAAATGTTGCATTTGCAATGAGAGTTATCGGAATGAAGGGAAGTATTGTAGATAGACAGACAAAAAATGTTCTAGATATGGTTGGTCTTTTGCATAAAGCCAGGATGTATCCTGAACAAATATCAGGTGGTGAGCAGCAGAGAGTCTGTATTGCCAGAGCTCTTGTGAACGATCCTGGAATACTTTTAACAGATGAACCAACGGGTAATCTTGATCCCGATATATCAAAAGATATAATGAATATGTTAAAGAAAATAAATCTTCGTGGCACGACTGTTATTATGGCAACTCATGATAAGAATATTGTTGATACTATGAGAGAAAGGGTTGTCGTACTAAAAGAGGGTAGGATAATAAAAGATACTGAGAGAGGACTTTATTCTTATGAAGTTAATGAATGATCTTAATTATTATATAAAAGAGGCTTTTGTAAGTTTTTTCAGAGGTGGACTAATGTCATTTACCTCTATAACCACAATAACTATCTCGCTTGCTATATTTGGTATGATCCTTATATTTTCTATGAACCTGAAAGAATTTGCAGGTATTCTTGAGAGTCAAGTGGATGTTACTATATATCTTGTTGAAGATTATTCTGAGGATAAGCTTCAGGAGTTAAAAGATTTTATTATCGATATACCTGAGATACAATCCTCTGTTTTTGTATCTAAAGCTGAAGCACTTGAAAAATTAAGAAAAGAACTAAATGAAGAGGATTTTCTTCTTAATGCACTTGAGACTAATCCGCTTCCAGATTCTATAGAACTGAAGATAAAGTCATCACTTTCTGTTCATGACATAATAAAAAAGCTAAGAAGTAAGTTCCTTATAATAGATGATATTTTTTATGGCCAGGAAATAGTTGAGAAGGTAAATAGATTTACACAGGTACTAAGAATAATGGGTACTATACTTGTTGTACTTCTTGGACTTGCATCAATGTTTATAGTATCAAATACCATTAAACTTACTGTATATGCAAGAAGAGAAGAGATTGAGATAATGAAACTGGTTGGAGCGACTAATTCCTTTATAAGATGGCCTTTTATTTTTGAAGGAATATTACAGGGAGCTTTTGGGGGAGTGATGGCTATAATTATCATCATGATAACTTACCCGCAGATAATTGATAATTTAAAGAGTATGTTGCCGTTTATGCCATTCGTTTCCAGGAAAGCTGATCTGTTTTTATTATATGGTAAGCTATTGTTTAGTGGTGTGTTTCTAGGAGTAATAGGATCCTTAATATCTGTGAGGAAATTTCTTGATGTCTGATAAAAGGATAATCTTATTTACTTTCCTTTTTCTGCTTATACTACCTTCTTTTGCACAGGATGCAAAAGAGGATATAAGTGATCTTGAACTTAAAAGGAAACAGGCTGAGATACTTCTTAACTCATCCAAGAAAAAAGAAAATGAGATAATGTCCCGTCTTAATAAGATCAAAGATGAGGAAAAAGAGATAAAAGTCGAAATTGAGTTTGTTAATAAAAGAAAAAAAGAAATATCGGATAAACTAGCTGCTAAGACTGCAGAAAAAAATTTACTGGAAGATAAGATCCAAAAAAGAAGACCAGTCGTTGAAAAATATCTTGTATATATTTACAAAAGAAAAAATTGGGATTATTCAAGAATATTTTTTGATTCTTTGACATTCAACCAATTTCTAAAAAAATACAAGGTGATGAAAAGAATAATCAAGGAAGAACTCGTATTTTTAGATTCTGTTAAGACAGATCTTATTGAACTTAGAAAACTAGTTGCGGAGATAGATTCTCAGGAAAAAGAACTAAAGGATTATTCGAAAGAATTACTTTCTCAGCAAACGAAACTCAAAGATCTTAAAGATGAAAAGACAAAACTTCTTGCAAGAGTTAGAAGTGAGAAGGAACGGCTTGAAAAAAGATATAATAAAATAGAGGAAGATTATAAGGATCTTTTATCAATAATAAAAAAAGATGATAAAAAAGAAAAAGCAGTCGTTTTATTTGATGATTCTGCTAAATTTACACAGAAGGAAAATAAACCTGAAGCTGAAAAAGAAAATGAACCTGCGCCGAAGTTCATATGGCCGCTAGGAAGAAAAAGTACAATTATCTTACCTTATGGTCAGCAATACAATGAATTTAATACACTCTTCAATAATCAGGGAATTGATATTTCAATACAACCACAGGACTGGGTACTTGCATCTGCTCCAGGTAAAGTAGCCTATAAAGGAGAGATGTCGGGTCTTGGAAAACTTATAATAATAAGACATTCAGCAGGATATACGACTGTTTATACTTATCTTGAAGATATCTTTGTTAGAATCGGTCAGTCAGTTAAAGCCGGTGAAAAACTTGCGACTTGTCTTATACATGCCGATAACCCAGAAAAGTCAGTCCTACATTTTGAGATAAGAAAAAATGGTGAGACTTTAAATCCTGAAAACATTATAACAGTGGAGGAATAAAGATGAAAAAGAAACAGATGGTGTTTATTATGATGATAATGATATTGGTTTTTGTTGCTCAGGCGGCTTCAATACCTTTTACCTACCTAAAAAAATCATCGATGGTAGATAAAGTCATGAAGATCATTGAAGATAATTTTGTTGGACTGACAGATACTGTAGAAGTTCATGAAAATGAACTTATATACGGTGCAATAGAAGGAATGCTAAAAACACTTGATGACCCTTATACAAGGTTTATGAGACCTGATTCCTATAAAGAGATGCAGGAGGAAACTACCGGTACTTTTGGTGGAGTAGGTATTATAATCACAAATAAAGAAGAAAAACTTATGGTTGTCTCTCCTATTGAGGGTACTCCAGCTTGGCGTGCAGGTGTTAGACCTGGAGATATAATCTATAAGATCGACGGAGAACCTTCCGCTCACATGCATACGATGGATGCTACAAAAAAAATAAAAGGACCAATCGGAACTGTAGTCACTTTGACTTTAAAGAGAACATCGAAAAATGGAGAGGATAAATTTGTTGATGTTGACATCAAAAGAGATACTATAAAGGTGTCTACTATAAGTCAATCGGGAACCATAAAAGATCATATAGGTTATATTAGAATATCAAATTTTGGAGCCAGAACCGGTTCTGAATTTAAGGAAGAACTCGAACATCTCGTAAATACTGCTCATGTAGATGCTCTTATATTGGATCTTAGAAGTAATCCAGGTGGTCTTTTAAATACAGCTGTTGAAGTAGCTTCACATCTTTTAAAAGCTGGTCAGACAGTTGTATCGATTAAAGGAAAGAACGAAGAGGAAGTATCATATCCTGTATACAGAGATGGAAATCTTGATCTGCCACTGGCTGTTTTGGTTAACGAAGGGAGTGCTAGTGGAAGTGAGATCGTAGCGGGTGCTTTGAAGGATCTAAAACGTGGTGTACTTATAGGGACTAAGACTTTTGGTAAAGGTGTTGTACAGACTGTTATACCTCTTGATAACGGTTCTGCAATGGCAGTTACAACCGCAAAGTACTATACTCCATCAGGAGTCTGTATTCAAGGTACCGGTATAGAGCCTGATATTTTAATTGAAATGCCTGAACCTACCGAAGAAATATTAAAGCAGATACAAAAAGAAAGAGAAGAAAATTTCAAGAAGGAGCAGGATAAGATCTACGAAAGAGAGCAAGGGAAGATCATAAATGTTGATATACCTTCTTATGATAACCAGTTAAGAGAAACCATTCAGATACTTGAAGGAGCAGCTATTTTTTCTAAGATCAAAAAATAAATGAATAAAGAATTATTTTTTTCGACAATTGTATTTTTAATAATAGCACTAATAATGGCAGTATCATTTAGTGATGCTGCCATATCACAAGATAATACTGATGTGGTCTCGTCGAGTCAATATTCCGATGCTGTTATCCCTGATGAGGAAACTGTAGAAGTTCAATCGAATATATCAAGTGAATCGAATAAGGATACTGATTCAAACAAGTCATATCTTGCTATTATAATGGATGATATAGGATATGGAAAAGAAAATAAATATAATATTTTTGAAAGGTTATATGGTTTTAAAATAACCTTTTCTATAATACCTGGAACATATAATGCTCTAAAGGCAGAGGAAACAGCTGTTAATAGCGGATTTGATGTAATGGCACATCTTCCAATGCAGGCAAAGGGAATTGATAACTCATATGAAAAGGCTATAAGGACTGATATGAGTCATGAAGATCTGTATAAGAGGATCGAAGAGATGTTTTCTAAGTTCAAGTATGTAAAAGGTGCAAATAATCATATGGGGTCTAAAGCGACTTCTGATAAAAAGACTATGCTTACCCTTATGACATATCTAAAAAAAAGAAACATGTTCTTTGTAGACTCGCTGACAACTTCTGATAGTGTTGTAAAGGAAGTAGCAGGTCTTCTAGAAATGGATTATCTGGCAAGAGATATTTTTCTTGATAATCAGACAAAACCGGAATATATAAAAGATCAACTTGAAAAAGCATGCAGAATAGCAAATAAAAAAAAGGTAGCAATTGCGATCTGTCATGTAAGAGAGAATACTATAAACGTTCTTGAAAGTGATCTTCAGAGGATATTAGATAAATATGATGTTGAACTTATAAACATCTCCGAGTTATATGTGAATAAAAAAAAATTCAACTTGGTCGCTAGATGATTCGCGTTAAGACGTTAAGACGTTAGGACGTTAAGACAGTTCAAACCCAAAGAACGTTCAAACGCAACAAACGACCAGACTCAAAAAATGTCACCAAATCAACGAACTTCAAAACGTATAAAATTTCTTGCCTAAAACCTCTTTCCTCGTTAATATATTATCAATAAAAAATCAATCAAATATTGGGAGGCAATATGGATAACAGGGTTTTTAATTTTTCAGCTGGACCAGCTACTCTACCGGAAAGTGTTTTGAAGACCGCTCAGGAAGAATTTCTTAACTGGCACGGATGTGGAATGTCAGTAATGGAGATGTCTCATAGATCTAAGGAATACGGTTCAATAATACAGGAAGCAGAAGCAACTCTTGTAAGACTTTTAAATATACCTGATACTCATAAAGTGTTATTTCTTCAAGGTGGAGCAACACTTCAATTTGCCATGGCACCTATGAACCTTATGACAAAAGAAGACTCATGTGATTATATAATTGCAGGTAATTGGGGAAATAAAGCGTTTCAGGAATGTGAAAAGATAGGACTTAAAGCTCACAAGGTAGCTTCAAGCGAAGAAGATAATTTCACTTATATACCTGAAGAAAAAGATTGGGACCTATCAGATGCAAAGTATGTACATTACACATCAAATAACACTATATTTGGAACATGTTTTAATGAACTTCCTGAATTTGATAATAAGATCGCGATATGTGATATGTCATCAGATTTTCTTTCAAGACCTGTAGATATATCAAAATTCGGACTTATCTATGCTGGTGCTCAGAAAAACGCAGGACCAGCTGGAGTGACAATAGCCATTATCAGAAAAGATCTTGTTGGTCTTCCTCATACTAAGAATTTCCCGACTATATTAAATTATTCCACTCATGTGAAAAAAGATTCAATGCACAACACACCACCTAGTTATTCGATATATATATGTGGTCTTGTATTTAAATGGGTAGAAGAGGAAATAGGTGGACTTGATAAGATGTATGATCTTAACAAGAGAAAAGCTCAGAAAATTTACGACGCAATCGATAATTCAAACGGTTTTTATAGAAGTCCTGTTGTGAATGAAAATCAGAGATCGCTTATGAACATACCGTTTGTTCTTCCAACACCTGAACTCGATGCAAAATTTATCGAAGAAGCAGGAAAATTAAAGATGCTTAATATCAAAGGATATAGAACAGTTGGTGGAATAAGAGCTTCTATATATAATGCTCATCCAATGAAAGGTGTAGATACTTTAGTAAACTTTATGGAAGAATTTAGAAAGAAAAACAGCTAAGTTTAGTCAACTGACTAAACTTGATGTTTGGCTTATGCCAAAATGTTTTTTCTATGAAAAAAGATGATGAAATAAAGTTCATGTGCTTTTCTGCGAAAAGAGTTGTTGTTTTGATTTAACACTTTGCAAAGCAAAGCATTTTGCCGGCGGCAGATACACAACCAAAGGTTGTCATCACGAACAAGGTGAGTCATCAACCGACGAAGTCGGGTAGTGGTTACTGGTACGCATTTGACTTATAAAATTTTGTGTTGTAAAATCTTAGGACTGAAATTAAGAACAATTCCGGGAGGGAATTATGGACCTTATAAAT
>PKTG01000019.1 GCA_002869225.1 Candidatus Muiribacterium halophilum
AATATAACCTTAGATCTTTAGAAGATATTATTTTATGGAATAGAGAAAATAATATAAATTTTTTCAGAATAGGTTCAGAAATAATACCATTTGCTTCCCACGAGGAATTTGATTTTGACTGGAAAAAGGATTTTAAAGATAAGCTGAGATCTTTAAAAGAAATGGCAAATGAGACTAATATGCGTTTTACTATGCATCCTGGGCAATATACAGTATTAAATTCTCAAAGGCCTGAAGTTGTCCAAAAAGCTATTGATGAGATCGAATATCATGCTCAGTTTTTACATGAAATATATCCGGATAAAGGAAAAATCGTTATTCATACTGGTGGAGTATATGGTGATAAAGATAAAGCAAAAAAGGTTTTTATAAAAAACTTTGAACTTCTTTCAGAACTTGCCAAAAAAATGCTTATTTTAGAAAATGATGATAAATCCTACAACGTTTTTGATGTACTTGAGATATCAGAAAAGATAAATATTCCAGTTGTCTTTGATATTCTTCATCATATATGTAACACTCCGTGTAAAAAGCCGTATGAAAATCTGGAAGAGATCATTGAAAAAGTAGTGAACACCTGGAAAGGTGATATACCAATATTTCATCTATCAAGTAGGAAAGGAAATATTGGTTGTCCACATACTGAATTTATAAGAAAACCTGATTTTAACAAACTTATCTCGATAATGAAAAAAGTTAAGAATTATTCTCAATTTGATATTATGGTCGAAGCAAAAGCAAAAGAAAAAGCTGTAATAGAACTTTTAAAGATTTAAAAATCAAAACATCCAAATATCTAAAGGGTAAGAATTTTCCCGTCACGCTTCACTCATTACGCATTACCCTTCACGTTTATCTTTTAAGCAGATTTGTTGTCAAAAACCCCTATTTATGATATATTCAAAAAAAAATCAGTATGAGGTAAATATATGGATACTAAGTATAATCCTTCTGGATATGAACAGAAATTACTCGAAAAATGGCTTTCAAACAATACATTTCACAGTGAACCGGATAAAAAGAAAGATCCTTTCACTATCGTTATCCCACCACCAAACGTAACTGGCGTTCTTCATATGGGACATGCACTTAACAACACTTATCAGGATATTCTTATCAGATACAGAAGAATGAGTGGACTTAACGCATGTTGGGTCCCTGGAACAGATCATGCAGGGATCGCTACTCAGAATGTTGTTGAAAAGAAACTCGCTAAAGAAGGTAAATCCCGCTATGATGTTGGTAGAGAAGCTTTTATTGAAGATGTTTGGGAATGGAAAAAACATCATGGTGATTACATTATAGATCAACTTAAAAAGATCGGTTGTGCTTGTGACTGGGAAAGAGAAAGATTCACAATGGATGAAGGTCTTTCTAAAGCTGTCTTTACAGCTTTTCAGCATTATTATGAAAAAGGTCTCCTTTATAGAGGTCATAGGATAATAAACTGGTGTCCAAGATGTCAGACAGCACTTTCAGATATTGAGACTGAACATCAGGAACTTCCTGGTAAACTATATCATGTTAAATATCCTATAAAAGATTCAGATGAGTTTATTACAGTTGCAACAACAAGACCTGAGACTATGCTTGGAGATGTTGCTGTTGCGTTTCATCCTGATGATGAAAGATATCATCATCTTAAAGGTAAGAAGATCATACTTCCAATCGTAAATAAAGAAATAGAAGTTGTATATGATGAGTATGTTGATAGAGAATTTGGAACTGGTGCTGTTAAAATAACTCCTGCTCATGATCCTAATGACTTTGAAGTTGGAAAAAGACACGACCTTGAGCCAGTACTTGCTATGAACGAAGATGGAACTATGAACGAGAATGCAGGTGAGCTTGAGGGTCTGGATCGATTTGTTGCCAGAAAGAAAGTCATAGAGATTCTAAAAGAGCAGGGTCTTCTTGTTAAAGTTGAAGAAAATCCTCATAATGTTGGTCATTGTTATAGATGCGATACTATAGTTGAGCCTTATCTTTCAAAACAGTGGTTTGTAAATATGAAACCTCTTGCTGAAAAAGCTATTGAAGTAGTTGAGCAGGGAAGAATAAAATTTACTCCTGAAAGATGGAAGAAAGTATTTCTTGAATGGCTTTATAATATCCGTGACTGGTGTGTTTCCCGTCAGATATGGTGGGGACACAGAATACCTGTTTATTACTGTCAGGACTGTGATGAGATAATGGTCAGTGCAAATTCTCCTGAAAAGTGCACAAAATGTGGTAGTACAAACATAAAACAGGATGAAGATGTGCTCGATACATGGTTCTCATCAGCACTTTGGCCTTTCTCAACTCTTGGTTGGCCTGAAAAGACAAAAGACCTTGAATATTATTATCCTACTTCTCAGCTTGTTACAGCTCCTGAAATACTATTTTTCTGGGTTGCAAGAATGATCATGAGTGGTATGGAATTTATGGGAGATATTCCTTTCTCTGAAGTATTTCTTACAGGAACAGTTAGAGATGAGACTGGAAGAAAGATGTCTAAATCTTTAGGAAACGTTATTGATCCATTAAAGATCATAAAAGAATACGGAGCTGATGCTCTTCGTTTCACTCTTATGGTAATAACAGCTCAGGGACAGGATGTATTTCTATCGGATGAAAAATTCCAGATAGGAAGAAATTTCTATAATAAACTATGGAATGCTTCAAGATTCGTTATATCTAACCTTGAAGAGTATAACACTGAATTTAATAAAGATAACCTTGATATTTTAGATAGTTTCATTCTCACAAGACTTGAAAAGACCAAAGAAACAATTTCTGCCGCATATAAGGATTTTAGATTTGATGTACTTTCAAAGTCTATTTATGAGTTTATATGGGATGATTTCTGTGACTGGTATATCGAAGGTATAAAACCATATATATATGGTAAAAAAGAGGACGATGGAAACAAGATGAAAGTAGCATGCTATGTTCTTGATAATGCACTCCGTATGCTTCATCCTGTAATGCCGTTTATAACAGAAGAAATACATAATCATCTTACAAAAGTTGAAAAATCTCTTATTGATGAAAAATATCCGATTAAAGATGATCAGCTGATCGATGAAGAAAATTTGACTGAATTTAAAAAGATCCAGGGAATAGTCAAAGAGATAAGAAATCTTAAAGCTCAGTCTAATATTAAAAAAAGTGAGACTATAAAAGTAATACTTCTGAATGATTCATTTAAGGATGAAGAAAGCCTACATTATGTTCAGTATTTTGCTGGAGCTGAGCTTGAACTTGTTGATACCCTTCCAGAAGGTGGAAAATACTCAAAAGCTGTTGCTGAGAATGTAGAGATACTTGTCGATCTTACCGAGAATGTTGACCTTGAAGAGGAAAAGGAAAGATTAAAAGGCGAGATAGATAAGCTTGTAAAAGAGATCGAACGTTCTACTAAGATGTTAAACAACAAAGGGTTTGTAGCGAATGCACCTGAAAAAGTTGTTGAAAAAGAAAAAGAAAAATTTGAGATGTATAAAGAATCAAAGTCAAAATTGGAAGAGACCTATAAAAATCTTTTTCCCGGGGAGGAATTGTGATACCGGTTGATAAACAAATAGAGATAATCAAAAGAGGTACTGTTGAGATATTAAAAGAGGATGAGTTAAAGGAAAGACTTGAAAAGAAGAAAGTCCTTACAGTAAAAGCTGGATTTGATCCAACTGCTCCTGATATTCATTTAGGGCATACCGTGCTTATCAGAAAACTTAGACAGTTTCAGGACCTTGGACATAAAGTGGTCTTTCTTATCGGTGATTATACTGGTATGATCGGTGATCCAACCGGAAAGAACGCAACCAGAAAACAACTTACCAAAGAGGAAGTGCTTCAGAATGCTCAGACATATAAGGATCAGGTAGAGAAGATACTTGATATGGATAAACTTACAATAGAGTTCAATTCAAAATGGTTTAAGGATATGAATTTTGAGGAAGTAATAAAGTTGTCATCGAAATATACTCTTGCCAGGATGCTCGAAAGAGATGATTTTGAAAAAAGATACTCTTCTCAGCAGCCTATATCAATACATGAGTTCTTTTATCCTCTTATGCAGGGATATGATTCGGTAGCTCTTGAAAGTGATATAGAACTAGGTGGGACTGATCAGAAGTTTAATCTTGTCATGGGAAGACATCTACAGAGAGAATACGGACAATCCTCTCAGATAATCATGACTATGCCTCTACTTGAAGGTCTTGATGGTGTTGAGAAGATGAGTAAATCACTTGGAAATTATATAGGAATAAACGAATCGCCAAATGAGATGTTTGGTAAGATAATGTCTCTTAACGATGAGATCATGTATAAATATTTTGAACTTTTAACAGATATTGATATGGAAGAGATAAAAAAGATGAAGACTGCTCAGGAAAACGGTGAGAACCCAATGATCTTTAAAAAGAGACTTGCTAAAGAGATAATCACCTTCTATCACAGCGAAGAAGATGCAGCGGCAGCTCAGGCTCATTTCGAGAAAGTCCATTCACGAGGTGAGATACCGGATGAGATGGATGAGTTTAAGACAACAGAAGGTAAATGGTTTTTACCAAAACTCATATGCGAGACAGGTCTTGCAGGTTCAAACTCAGAAGCAAGAAGACATATCAAAGGTGGAGCAGTAAAAATAAATCAGGAAAAAGTAAGTGATCCTAGAACTGAGATAGAACTTGAAAAAGGAGAGACTGTACTTCAGGTTGGTAAAAGAAAGTTTATTAAGATTATCTATTGATAATGATTTTGTCTAAAAAGTTAAAACCCTATGATTGATTAGCACAATCATAGCTTTAGAAAAAATTTACAAAGACAAGGTATTTTCGAAGAAAACCTACATGGAGTGTAAGTTGATGAGAAATAACTAAGTATTTTTGAATTTTTGCAAAGCCAGATGGGAAGCGAGATTCAAATGAACCTTTTTCAAAATAATACACTTGACTATCGCTTCTATGGTTTGAGATAATTAATCAGAGGATTCAATTAAAATAATAAGGAGAACTAACATTGCCTACTTTAAATTACTTATGTCCGACTACCAGCTCAGAGCTGAAAAAAATTCTGAAAAAGAAAAAAACAGATTCTTTTATTTTAGCAGGAGGAACAGATCTTCTAGTTAAAATACGTCATAATGTTGTAAAACCAAAAGAAATAATTGATATCAAGAAAATCAAAAAATTTAATGAGATCAAATTAACAAAAACTCAACTAAATATTGGTTGTGCCGCTACTTTAAACGAGATAGCTGAAAATAAGACTATCAAAGAAAAATTTCCTGCAATAGCAGATGGCTCTTTGAGTATTGGTTCAACACAAATTAGAAATAGAGGGACACTTGTCGGTAATCTTTGTAACTCTTCTCCGGTTGCTGATACTGTTCCTGGATTATTAATATACGATGCAAAAATTAAGATCTTATCTCCAACAGGTACAAAAACAGTCTCAATACATGATTTTATAACTGGTGTTGGTAAAAACATTCTTAAGAAAAATGAGATAGTGGAAAGTGTTATTCTTCCATTACCTAAGAATACAAAAAGTGCTTTTTTAAAGAATGCTAGAAGAAAAGCTCTTGATCTTTCTTCAGTCAATGTAGCTGTTGGTTTATTTAATAAAAGTAAGAAAAATCCTGATATTAGAATCGCTGTTGGTGCATGTGCTCCAATAACTAAAAGAGCTCAAAAAGCTGAAAAATTCCTAAAGAAGAACGGCTTAACAGATGAGACCATAAAAAAAGCTGCAAAAATGCTACCTATTTCTCCTATATCAGACCTTAGAGGTTCTAAAGAATTTAGAAATAAGATCGCCCATAGATTATTTATTAAACTTGCAACTCAGCTCGGGGAGGTATAAATGAAAACTATAACTTTTACAATAAATGGAGAAAAAGAAACTAGAGATGTTTCCGAGTCAAAGACACTTTTAAATTTTATAAGAGAAGATCTACATCTTACAGGAACAAAAGAGGGATGTGGAGAAGGTGAATGTGGAGCTTGTACTATAATATTAAACGGGAAAGCTGTTCATTCCTGCATGATGCTTGCTGTTGAAATAGATGGATGTGATGTAGAGACTGTTGAAGTTATGTCAAAAGATGGAAACCTTGATATCTTGCAGGAAAAATTCATAGAACATAACGCTGTACAATGTGGTTTCTGTACTCCAGGTATGTTAATGAGTGCAAGAGCTCTTCTGCTTTCAAACCCTAATCCAACTGTCGATGAGATCAAAACAGCCTTGGAAGGTAATATTTGTAGATGTACCGGTTATAAACAAATAATAGAAGCAGTTTCAGATGCAGCTAAAGGAGGTAAATATGAATAAAAAATTTACTTCCGTAGGTGTAAAGACAAAAAGAGTCGATGCAAAAGCAAAAGTGACAGGTGCTGCACAGTATGTTGATGATATTCAGTTCCCCGGGACTTTATATGCAAAGGTCTTTAGAAGCACAGAACCACATGCTGAAATAGTTTCTATAGATCTTGAAAAAGCTAAAAAATTACCTGGTGTTAAAGCTGTTATTTGCGGTAAAGATTTTCCTTATCACACTGGGCTTTATCATGTAGATCAGTATATGTTTGCAATGGAAAAGGTCAGATATGTTGGTGAACCTGTTGCTGCTGTTGCTGCAACAAGTCTTGAGATCGCAGAAAAAGCACTAAAACTTATAAAAGTTAAATATAAAAAATTAAAAGCAAATTACGATCCTATTAAAGGAATGAAAAAAGATGCTCCTTTAATACATCCGGATCTACATAAATATTTTTCAGTCCCTTCAATAAATCCAAAACCTCATTCTAATATTCCAAATCATTTTAAGATCAGAAAAGGTGATCCAGCTAAGGCTTTTAAAAAAGCTCATAAAATAATTGAAAATAGATTTAAAGTTCCTCAGATCCAACATGTTCCACTTGAGACTCATGGAGCTATAGCAAAAACAGATCTTTCAGGTAAGATAACTGTATGGTCATCATGTCAATCACCATTTACTGTGAGATATCTTCTTGCTCACTGTTTTAAAAAACAACTAAAAGATTTCAGGATTATCGCACCATTTGTTGGAGGTGGTTTTGGTTGTAAAGCAGGTGTCAATATAGAGCCGATCACCGTTGCACTTTCAATGAAATGTCTAGGAAAACCAGTAAAGTTAATCCTTACCAGAGAAGAAGAGATGTATACTATTGTGGTTAGACAGGCATGCCACATAAGAATAAAATCAGGTGTTGATAAAAATGGTAAGATCATCGCTCAGGAAAACGAGTATATATGGGATTGTGGAGCTTATGCCGGTTATGGTGTAAATATTGTAAGAGCTGCTGGATATTCTATTTGTGGAGCTTATAACATACCTAATATTAAAGGTGATTCTATTGGTGTCTATACAAATAGACCTGTTGGTTCAGCTTTCAGAGGTTTCGGTATGAGTGAGATACATTGGGCTATTGAACAGCAGATGGATATGATAGCTATTGAAATGGGTATAGATGCTGTTGAGTTCAGGAAATTAAACACTTTAAAACCTGGTTCCACAACGGCTACATGCCAGGTGGTTACAAAACACACCGGTAATATGATCGCATGTATAGAAGAGACTGCTAAAAACATCGGCTGGGGAAAAAAGAAAAAGGCCGGTAAAAATAATTATAGAGCTGTTGGTATTGCTCTTGCTCAGAAAGCTCCAGCAATGCCTAACAATGCTACATCTGCTGCCGTTGTCAAATTAAACGAGTTTGGCGGAGCTGAAGTTCTATTCTCTGGTATGGAGATAGGTCAGGGTGTAATGACTGCTATGGGTCAGATCGCAGCAGAGACTCTTGGTATTTCCATGGATAAGGTCAATGTCGTAGGTCTGCCAGACACAGATTATTCTCCATACGAATGGCAGACTGTTGCATCAAGAATAACATTTTCATGTGGTAATGCTGTTAAGAACGCAGCTCAGGATGCAATTGATCAGGTGAAGAAAATAGCAGCAAAGGTTTTTGAATGTAAAGCAAAAGATATAGTTGTTCAGGATGGAATTATAAAATATGGTAAGAAAACCTTGCCTTTAGAACAGGTATGTATGGGTTATCAGTACGAAGATGGACATACAATAGGCGGTGCTATAATAGGTAGAGGTCATTTTACTGCAAAGGATTGTATTAACTGCGACCCTAAGACAGGATATTCACCAAAACCAGTTGCTAACTGGACTTATGGTGCTCAAGCTGTAGATGTTGAGGTTAATGGAGAAACTGGCGAATTAACTATACATAATGTTTCCTGTACTTATGATATTGGTAAGGTCATAAATCCTCAAGGAGCTGATGGTCAAGCTTATGGTGGTATAGTTCAAGGTATGGGCGCTGGAATAATGGAAGCTCTCGTTGTCGATGAAAAAACTGGTAATGTTATGAACCCATCTTTTGTTGATTATAAAGTGCCGACCATTAAGGATATGCCGCTTAGCATGACGAGCTCATTTATTGAGACTCAACAACTCGATGGACCTTACGGTGCAAGAGGTGTAGGAGAACATACAATGATTCCAACCCCTGCAGCTATCGCTAATGCAGTTTATTATGCAACGGGTGTGAGAATACAGGAACTTCCTGTTACTGCAGAAAAAGTATTAAAAGGTCTGGAAGAACTTGGAAAAAACAAATAATATTTTTGAAATAAATATCGAAAAACATTTGAGCAGAGTTCTGTTTCGGCAGAACTCTAAAGCTCAAGTATTATCAAAAACAGAAAATTCTGTCTTTATAAAAACGGATTCGGGTAAATTTATTACATTTTGCTGTGGAAAAAACAAGGAACCCAATCCTCAAACAGTTGTCTTTTCCAAAAAGATCCCTGAATTTTTTAACAAAAATAATTCTTTTTATTTTGATAAGATTGGTCTCAAATCAGAAAAAGACAGAATAGATTTTCGTAAGAATGATTTTTCACAGAATCACGTAAGCAGTATAAAATGGGAAAGGATTAACAAAGAGAACGTAAAAAAAATCAAAAACTGGCTTGTTAATAAGCCTTTTGAAGGAATGACAGAGATATTTTGTGAGGAAGAGAGCTCATTTAAAATCTTTCTTAAACCTTTTTTGAAAGACCTGAAACAGGCTTTTTATAATGGAAATAATTCTGCTTTTTTTAACATACTTACAAATATGTCTGGAGCTGGACCAGGGTTGACTCCAGCTACCGATGATTTTATTTGTGGAATACTTATAGTACTAAGTATACTCAATAATTCAAATCTATTATCGAAAGAATGGAAAGTTCCAAAACTAAGAATTTTAAGAGATACAAAAGGAAAGACCAACCATCTTTCCTGGAATTTCATTAAAATTTCTCTTTCCGGTTTTATCTCTACATGGCAATATGAGTTATTAAAAGATATTGAAAACGATCTTAAAGAAAATATTCTTGATAATATTGATTATGGAAGTACTTCCGGTAGAGATATTACTACAGGAATATATTTTATGTTGCAACTAGTTTCTGAAAGGAGATCTGTAAATGAATAATTATATCGAAATACGAGAAAACGCTTATCTGGATTCTGTGACTCTTATGTTATTATACAGAAAACTTATCGATGTGGAAGGTATCCCTAATGCTAATGTAAGTATGGGAACAGACCACAACAAATCTATCTTGAAAATGAACGATTTCGCTTCAAGTGAAATTGATAACGCAGGTCCTAACGATCTTATTATTGCATTTTCTTATGAGTACGAAGAGACAAAGGTCCAAGCTATGAAGGTGATGGAAGATCACTTTAATCAAAGTACTGGTATGGATGATGATGAAGAGTATTCACCTCATTCACTTGAGATGGCTTTGAAGATCCAACCAGATTCAAATTTAGCTTTAATCTCTGTTCCAGGTGAAAACGCAGCCTATGAGACAGAAAAGTGTCTTGAAAAAAACATGAACGTTATGATCTTCTCTGACAATATGGATATAAATGAGGAAAAAAGACTTAAGCAATTAGCCAGAGAAAAAGGACTTCTTGTAATGGGAGCGGATTGTGGAACAGCAATAATCAATGGTAAACCTCTAGCTTTCGCTAACTGCGTCCGAAAAGGTGATATCGGTATTGTTGGAGCTTCCGGTACGGGTATTCAGGAAATCTCTGTAGCGGTTCATAAATTAAACAAAGGTATTTCACAGGCAATTGGAACTGGTGGAAGAGATCTATCACTTGAAATAGGCGGAATAACTATGTTATCTGGTTTGGAAGCGTTAATGGCTGATCCAGAAACAAAAGTTATTATCCTGGTCTCAAAACCACCTGCTAAAGAAGTTGCAGTTAAATTACTTGAAAAAATAAAAGAAACAGAAAAACCAGTTGTTGTTCACTTTATAGGTGGAAATGCAACAGAAGTTGAAAAATACGGTGGGATCTTCTCCGAAAATATGGAAGAAGCTGCGGTAAAAGCTTGTAAATGTCTTGATGATTCTATAACAGATGAGTTTTTCTCTAAGCAGATAGATATTGATAAAACTGCTAAGCAGGAAATCGAAAAATACAGTCCGGAACAAAAATACTTAAGAGGTTTATACACTGGTGGAACTCTTTGTAAAGAAGCTATTTTGATGCTTCACAAAAAGATCGGTGTTTATTCAAACATTCCTCTGGAGAAAGACTATAGATTAAAAGATAGTAAAAAGAGCGAGAAGAACACGATCATTGATCTTGGTGAGGATGAGTTTACAAAAGGTAGACCTCATCCAATGATAGACCCTGCCTCAAGGGCTGAAAGGATTCTTCAGGAAGGAGACTCAAAAGATCTAAGAGTTATTCTTTTGGATGTTGTCTTAGGATATGGTTCACATGAGGATCCAGCTGGTGCGATTGTTGATTCTATTAAAAAAGTACAGGAAAAATATAAAGAAGATGGTAAACACATAAGTGTTATTGCTTCGATTTGTGGCTGTGAAGAAGATCCTCAGGTTTATACAGAGCAGCTAAAAAAACTTGAAGATATCAATGTTATTGTGCCTCCAACTAATGCTCAAGCTGTGAAATTGACAGAAAAATTAATGGATCTATAAGGAGGAATAATGGAATTTAAACTTTTTAAAGAGGAACTTAAAGTTGTAAACATCGGTCTGGCATCTTTTGGAGAAAATCTTAAAAACGAGAACACAAAGGTTGTTTCGTTAAAATGGGCACCTCCTGCACTTGGAGATCAAAAATTATTTTCTCTTGTGAAAAAATATAAAAGACTAAGTGAAATAGAATATAAAGGTTAATGGAGGAATATTTATGAATATGAAAGAAGCAAATAAAAAAGCAGTCGAGATCATTCTCAAAGGTCAACCAACACTTGTTGGCATAGGTAAGGCTTTAGATGTTATTCCAGGAATGAAAGAGGATATTTTCTTACATGCTGGTCCACCTATTACATGGGAAAGGATGTCTGGTCCTTTAAAAGGTGCTATTATAGGCGGTCTTATTTATGAAGGAAAAGCTACGAATCAGGCTGAAGCTGAAAAGATTGCCGAAAGTAATGGGATCAAGTTCGCTCCTTGTCATCATCATGACACGGTTGGACCAATGGCTGGTGTTGTTACTCCGAGCATGCCTGTATTTATTATGGAAAATAAGACTTTTGGAAATAAATCCTATTGTACCCTTAACGAGGGTCTTGGTAAGGTTCTTAGATATGGTGCATTTAGCGACGAAGTAATCGATAGACTTAAATGGATGGAAAAGACACTTGCTCCAGTTCTAAAAGAAGGTCTAAAAATCTATGGTGGTGAGATGAACATCAAAAACCTTATTGCTCAAGCACTTTTGATGGGTGATGAAGGTCATAACAGAAATAAAGGTGGAACTTCTTTATTCATACGTGAGATAGCACCATCTTTAATAAGAAGCAGTTTTGATAGAGAAAGTGTTGCTAAAGTCATTGAGTTTATACATTCAAATGATCATTTCTTTTTAAACTTAACAATGCCAGCTGCAAAATGTATTATACAGGCTGCTGAAGGCATTAAAGGATGTTCTATCTTAACAACAATGGCAAGAAATGGAACAGATTTTGGTATAAGAGTCAGCTCTATGCCTGATAAATGGTTTGTCGGAAAAGCTCAGGATGTTGATGGTCTATACTTCCCTGGTTATTCATTGAAAGATGCTAATCCAGACATTGGTGATAGTGTCATTACAGAAACTGCCGGATTTGGTGGTTTTGCAATGGCTGCCGCTCCTGCAATAGTTCAATTTGTTGGCGGGACACCAAAAGATGCTATAAGAATGACTCTTGAGATGTATGAGATCTGTGAAGGTGAGAACGATACTTTCAAAATACCTGCACTTAACTTTAAAGGTTCTCCAACTGGTATAGATCTAGCTAAAATCATTGAGACAGGTATTTTGCCATCGATCAACACCGGAATAGCTCATAAAGACCCTGGTATTGGTCAGGTTGGAGCGGGTTTGGTTAAACCACCAAGAAACTGTTTTGAAGAAGCTTTTGAAGAATTTGTTAATTCCATGGAAAAGGAGCTTTCTAATGAGTAAAAAACCTCTTGATGGTATTGTTGTCCTTGATATGACCAGAGTTTTAGCAGGTCCGTATTGTACAATGGTGCTCTCAGACCTTGGAGCTAGAGTTATTAAGGTGGAAAGACCTCTTGTTGGAGATGATTCAAGACATTTTGGCCCTTTTAAAAATGACAAAAGCGGTTATTTTTTAAGTATTAACAGAGAAAAAGAAAGTATTACTGTTGATCTGAAAAAGGATGAAGGAAAAGAGATCATCCGTAGATTTGTTAAAAAAGCTGATGTTTTAGTCGAAAACTTTAGACCTGGGACTATGGAAAAACTTGGTTTAGGTTATGAAGACTTAAAAAAAATCAACCCGAGATTAATATATGCTGCAAGTTCTGGTTTTGGACACTCTGGACCATGGTCTGAAAAACCCGCTTATGATATGATCGTTCAGGCTATGGGCGGTGTGATGAGCGTGACTGGCTGGCCTGATGGTAAGCCTACAAGAGTCGGTGCATCAATTGGTGATATTACAGCTGGTATGTTCACAGCAATCGGTGTTAATGCTGCACTTTATCAAAGAGGCATAACAGGAGAGGGGCAGAAAATAGATGTCGCTATGCTGGATGGACAAGTTGCTATTTTAGAAAATGCTCTTGTAAGATACGCAATAGATGGTGTCTCACCAACACCACTTGGGACAAGACATCCTACAATAACTCCGTTTCAGGCTTTTAAAACTAAAGATTCTTGGATTATTGTTGCTGCTGGAAACGATAAGTTATGGGTTAATTTCTGCAAAGCTTTGAAACTTAAAGATCTAGCTAAAGATAAAGAGTTTAGCACTAACAAGCAAAGATGTGATAAATACGAAGAACTCATTAAAATATTAGAACCTGTTTTTATGGATTTTACAACGGATGAAATAGAAAAGATCCTAAACGATCATAGTATTCCTTGCACACCAATAAACAAGATAGAAGATGTTATGAAAAATCCACAACTTGAAGCAAGAAATATGTTTGTTCAGTCTAAGGATAAGGTTATGGGTGATACTATAGTCTCAGGTAATCCTATTAAAATGACAAATCTTCCTGAAAGCACTAGTAAAAAAGGTGCTCCAGAGCTTGGTGAACACACTGATAAGATACTAAAAGAACTTTTAGATTATACTGAAGAAGAAATTGAAAAACTTAAAAAGATAAAAGCAGTTTAAAATACAATGTTGCTTTACGCATTAAGGATTCTATAGTATAATGTTTTCATACAAAAAAATAAGAAATAAAAAAATTTGGGAGGACACATTTAATGAAATTATACGATTTAAGTCAAAACACAGGTGTAAACACTCCACCTTGGCCAACATATGAACCGTTACAGGTAAAATTCTTCAAAAGACTTTCCACAAACGGAGCAAACGGTCAGTATATAACTACATCTAATCATGTTGGAACACATCTTGATGGTTCACTTCATTTCTGCACAAATGGAAGAGATATTGCAAGTATTCCACTAGAAGATCTTTATGGAGAAGCTGTTGTAGTCGATCTTTCTGATATAGCTGAAGATTATGGTTTCTATTCTTCAAAAGATATTGAAGACAGAGTTGAAGTAAAAGAAGGTGATATTCTTATAATCAACACTGGTTATCATAAATATGCTTGGGATCAGCCGGAAGCTGATGAGATCAGATATATGTGTAAACATCCTGGTCCATCAATGTAATTTGCTGAATGGGCAATCAAAAAGAAAATCAAATGTATTGGTGTTGACGCAGGATCAGCTGATCACCCAATGAACACTAAAATTGCTGAATGGAGACCTGATCTTTTTGAAGAATGTTGTAAAAAACACGGAAAGACAGCTGAAGAATTGTTCCCAAAAAGTTCTTATCAGTTGATGCATATAGTTCTCTTCCCACATGATATCATTCATGCTGAAAATCTTGGTGGGGAAATTGACAAAGTCCTTAACAGAAGACTTAAAGTCGGAATCTTCCCTTGGAAATTCTTTGGTGGAGAATCTGCATTCTGTAGAATCGTTGCTTTTGATGAAAATGCTTAAAAGATAGATATTAAGTAAAAAAGGTGGAGCAATAGTTCCACCTTTTTTTTTATGTTAAAATCAAGATTGATACATTTATAAAGGAGAGATTATGAAAAAATGTAAAGTCTGCGGTGTTCAAATAACAACTAAACCACTAGCTATAAAAGAAAATTTAGAAAAAATGATATTATGGGCAGAAAAAGCTAAAAAAGAGTTTGAACCTGATCTAATTGTTTATCCTGAAACGATTACCACGACATTTTCTCCAGGTGTCTCTTATGAGGAATTTAAAAAGATCGTAGAACCTGTTCCTGGTTATTCAACAGATAAGATGTGTGAACTCGCTAAGAGATTAAAAGTTGATATTGTCCTGCCAATGTATGAGCTTAAAGATGATAAGATCTATAATGATTCTATATATATTGATTGTAATGGTGAGATCCTTGGTATTTACAGAAAGACACATCTGTTCCCAACTGAAAGACTTGAAAATAATGGCTGGTCCACACCAGGCGATGAGATAGTTGTTATCGATTCAAGATTCGGAAAAATAGGTTTAATAATCTGTTATGATGGTGACTTTCCTGAACTTTCTAGAATGAACGCATTAAGAGGCGCTGAGGTTATCATTAGACCTTCGGCTTTACTTAGATCATTTGATATCTGGGATATGACAAACAAAGCAAGAGCTTATGATAACCATGTTTATATGGTAAGTGTAAATGCTGTTGGTCCTGATGGCGCGAACAATTACTTTTTTGGACATTCTATGATAGTTGGTAAAGATGCTCATAAAATCGGTCTTGCAAGGGGAAGCGAAGAGATTGTTTGTGCTGAACTAGTATTAGGTGAAACAGAAAAAGTAAGTTATGGAGTAGGGGCGGATAGAATGTTTGATCATATTGATGATAGAAATCTAAAAGCTTATACTGATGAACTTTTAAAACCAAGGAAAAAATAAAAAAAAGAGCCGTACTGAGCGGCTCTTTTTTTATTTCAACGTCGGGTCGTCTGGCTGATCCTAAGTTTATACCAGCAAAGTTCAGCCTGACCTAACTTTTATGCTTTTAATATGAATCTATATATGCATAAGGATAGAAATTACCACTGGTTGTTCCTATTCTACCTGCAATATTAAAGAAAGCGGCGAGATTCACAGTTTCACCAGGTTTTACTGTGACAGGTGCATAAGCATTTAGGACTATTGTCTTATTAAAAGATGATGCATCCCATGAAGCCTCTTCAGAAGTTGAAGATGTCTTGTATACAACCCATACTCTTGAGACATATATCTCTGCTTTAACATATGTAGTTGCTGGAACAGTTACGTCACTTACAAAAACACTATCTTCGTTCATATATTCATCTCTTAAATAAAACGTTGGTTCAGATAACATCTCAGAATTTTCATATACTGTAGTTGTCTGACCATCATCTCTAACAAGATTGATCTTACTAACAAACAAACCAACTTTCTTTAATAATTTTAAAGGTATTTCATTTTCTACAAAGAACTGTGGAGAATGTCCATATGTTACAGATGTTTCACTTATAGTCTTTACTTTTAAGTTGAGTTTTCCTTCCGCTTCATACATGTTTACAGGGTTTACAGATGTACTATCAGAACTTGTACAACCTGACATGAAAAACATTGCACTGAAAACTAAGGCAACTGCTATATATGTTATTAACATCCACCTAGAACCTGATCTAAACATTAAAATACCTCCAAATTAAAATAAAGTCTTTGTTATTTTACTTTTCGGAATATTAAAAGATAAATATTAATAAAATTTTTTATAAGACATGGGCTTTGGAATTTGGATTTCAGGGTTTGGGTAGGTTTTGATCTTTACAAAATACAAAATCCAGTTTTATCCCTAAAAACAGGTTTTAAAAATCCATTGACTACCGGTTTTAATTCATTTATAATGATTTTCGAATTGAATACTATGATAGAGTTATTTTATTATAGGTTTCAACTTAGGAGACTAAAATATGAAAGACAAATTTGAAAGTATAATTGAAAAGATAAAAGAAGAAGATTTTATTGGTGAATACTTTGCAGCAAAGATTCTCAAAGAATACCCGGAAATAAAAGAAGATTTTTATAAAAAGTATTCTCATTTGGAAGATAAAGTAAAGACAGGATTTTTTAATACATTTTCATTTCTAGGTAAAGATAAAAAACTTATAGAGTTTTCTTTCAGAATATTAGATGAAGATGAAGATGATTTTGTAAAGGCTAATATTATTAAGTTGATAGGCGAGATTGCTAACGAGGATTATATACCTAGATTATCAAAGTTTTTAAAGGATGAAGATCGTCGAATACGTGCCAATGCTGTTGAAGCATTATCTAAGATTGGCGATAGGAGAATAGTTGATCTTCTTGAACCTTTAGTAAAGGAAGAACAGGATAACAGAGTACTTGCGAACACAGCAATCGCTTTATCTAAATTTGAAGATAAAAAAGAAGTTGTTAATGATATTTTCAAAAAAATGATAAATGATCCTGAAAAATGGATGAGAGCTAGTGCACTTTATGCTTTTGGAGAAACAGGATTTTCAGAATTTTATGAATTTCTCTTATCATCTATTACTTCAGAAGATGAAGACATATGCAGAAACGCGATTTTAGCTTTGATAGGATATTCCGAGATAATAACAAAGAATAAGTAACCCGTGGAGGTGCATTTTGGTATCCAAAAGATGGACAAGTGAAGAAGAAGATTTTTTAAGAGCAAATTATAATAAAATGAGTAACAAGGAACTTGCTGAAAAATTTAATGTTACAACTATTTCTATACAGAGAAAATTATCTAGATTAAACCTTATAAGACAGGTTCAGAAAAAATGGACGGAAAAAGAAGAAAAATATCTTAGAGAGAATTATCAGGAATTTTCTGATGCTCAACTTAGTAAAAAATTTAATGTGACTCCAATAGCTATTAAAAGAAAACTAAATAGATTAGGACTTAGAAGAGGTCAAAGAAAAAGAACCGTTAAAAAGAATGTTGAAAAAGTTGTATTGAAAAAGGAAGTTAAAGAAAAAACAGTTCAGCCTATAACAAAACTAAAGAAACCTTCCTCAAACTCATTTATTAAATATAGCATAAATAAAGAGTATAATGCTGGTGATCTTATTTATCATGAGATATTCAAAGACAAAGGTAAAATAGTTGATAAAGATAGATCTGATGAAGGATTATCACTTATAGTAGTAGATTTTGAAAAATCCGGAGTAAAGATCCTAGTAGAAAACATTGAACCAAATTAAAAGCATAAACGTGAAGCGTAAAGCGTGAAGTGTGAAGCGTGAAGCGAAACGGTTATAACTTTGAAAAGTGAATGGTGAGTAGTGAATAGATTAAAGCAGAAAATATAAAATTTTTTGGGCTTGGAATTTGGGGTTTGGGATGGTTTTGATCTTCACAAAATCCAAAATCCAGTTTCATCCCAAGACTCTGTCTTTAAAATACCTGTCACCAGATTCTTTTTTTTCTCAACATATCAATATGTTATGTCGATTATCACAGTATGAAGAAACAAATATCTATTTTTATACTATTAATATTTGTATGCTTTGCATACTCGATCAATTTTGCACAGGTCAAAGTCGTGCTTTTGGATTCAAAGACAATGGATCCGATTTCTACTGCCTTGGTAAATGTAGAAGGTGATTATGATTATACAAATAAGAATGGAGAAGCCGATATCGATTCACTTCTAACTGGACCAAATCTAATAACAATAAAGAAAGAAGGATACAAAGATTTTAGTAAAGTATTCTTTCTTTATAAAGGAATAAACTATCGAAAGATACTTATTGATAAAGAATATAAAAAAACTGATAAGCAATATGAGAAGGAAGTGAAAAACAGTGTTTCTTTTAAACAACATGAAAAAGATGAGGAAGAATATCTGAAAAGATTAAAAGATCAGGAAAGTGATATCTATTGGACAAGAGATAGATTTTTAAAACCTGAGACTCAGGAAGTGATTGTAAAACCATACGAGAGTTTTGATGATATAAGACAAATAGTTCAGAAGTTAGATGGAAAATCAGAAGTAGTGATTAAACTGATTGATAAAGATAGTAATGCACCTCTTGATAAAGTACCAGTGTTTGTAAATAATTCTGTTATCTTTTCTGACAAAGAGGGAAGAGTTGTATATAGAAGCGTTGCAAATGAAGTAGATGTGCTTATTGATGTAAAAGGAATAGAACGTATATCAAAAAAAATAAAACTGACAAAACCCAAAAATTATATAGAGTTTCATTGTAATATTCAGGGAGGATATTAATGAAAAGATTTTTAATTCCATGGTTGCTAATTTTTATTATGACTATATCAGTATTTGCAGGACAAAGTGGTCCTATTAGAGTGCAAAAGACATCATCTGAAACAGGATGGGCTGAGCAGTTTATACAAAAAGCAATTGTTGAAGATATAACTCCCGATATTACCCCGTTGAAATTCTTTAAGGGTTCTCAGGCACTTACAAGAGGAGAATTTGCTGTAATGATCTCAAGAGTCCTTCCGTGTGACATAGAAGGCTATGAAGAATATACTGAAGAATATAACGCAGTTAAGTATTATAAAGAACAGGCTCCGGATAGTTTCTCAGATTTTAGATATTGGGATTCTTTTGGTTATGTAGAAAGAATCACAAAAAGAGGAATAATGAATCCGATCAAAGGAAGATTTAACCCTAGTGATAAGATCACAAGAGGTGAGTTTTTAAAGACTCTACTTATTCTTTTGCAGAAAACTGATGATCCATTTTGTAAAATAGAAAATGTAGCGGATGATGCATTAAAATTAAATACCCATCTTACCGGATTTCTAGATGTATCAGTCTCACCAGGAAATTATCCTGGATGGGTAAGAATGGCTCAGGAATTTAATATTTTACCTTCCAGAGAAAAAGGTGATGATTATCTAAAAAATAGCATGTCTTTACCGTATAAAGAAGTATTTTACAATTATTCGACAAGAAAGTATGAATTTCAACCTGAGACACCTATATCAAGGGAATTAGCTCAAGCTATATTTTCTAATCTATTTGTGAAATGGGATGGCTTTTCAGAATATATACCATTTGATAGAGCAATAGGAAACACTTCGAGAGATGTAATATATAAGACTATAAACGGAAAAACTAAAATCGATTGTGAACTTGTAAATATTGATACGTTAAATAATGAGATCGAGATAAAATATCAGGAAAGAAAGACTGAATTTAGAAACGGAAAGATTTTTAATACGGTTTTTGTACCTGGGCAGACTAAATATCAGATAGCTGAAGATGCTTATATATGGGTAGTATTAAACGGAAAATCTCTAAAAGTTCGAGGAGAAAAGCCAGTTCAAAAACTCGACACTGTACTTAAAAAACTAAGAGATGAAAATATTTTCGATGTAAAACTTAATTTTATATGTGTACCTGAAAGATATAGATATAATATCAACAACAAAGCTTTGGTAAAAGTAAATGATACTTTTGAGAAAAGGGAAGTAATAGGTTATCTGGAAGTAAACCTTATTCCTTACGAATATATTGGAAGAATAATAGAGAAAACCGATAATTCTATTTATATGTATGATGAGAAAAAAGGAAACGTAGAACTTTACCTTTCTAAAGATATAAAAGTAGTCAGAGAAGTACAGTCTGTTGATGGATCAACTGGAGCACTTACAGATAAAATAGTAAATATATCATCTATAGAAAATGTAAAAGTTGGCGAACTTGTTAAGATAAAACTAGATAGACAGGGAAAAGTAAAAAATATAATATCACGACTTCTCAGAATAGGAGTTCCATCAAATATTTCAGTTGAAGACGGATATCTAAAGACTCAGTATTTAGTTGGAAAACATTATAGAGTAATGCCTGATAAATGGAATTCTCAATCAAGAATGGGATTTATAACCTACGCTTATGATTTTGATTATCCTGGTAGATGGAGAAAAGGTGGACTCGAAGTATTATTTGAAAATGCATCTTCTCTAAGAAAAGTGGATCTATATGTTCAACCAGTAGATGTATATCCAGTCAAAGACAATGAGGAAGCTAAGTTTGAAAATAGAATAACGTTTATAGAAGCCATACCTAAATATTTCTAATTGATCATTTGATTAAACTAATCTAACATTTATTGCGCGGGGGACTTTTTCCCCCGTGATTGCTTCGATCTCATCGATATCAAAAACAAGTTTTGTACCTTCTTTTAAACTTTCATGGCTTACAGGAAGATTACCTTTTTGAATTATGATCTCCATTCCATCATCAGTCTCGATTATTCCATATCCAACACTAGGGTCAAACCATTTAAGTATGCCGGTATTAGAATCAGGTTGACCAATCTGATCTTTTTGCATGTTTGAAGATTTATTTTTGATATTAAACGCTTGAGTGTAACCTTCTACCGTAAATGTAGAAAAGGTGACTTTTTCTCCTGGTTTAGCTAATTTTACAATTCTATCAATTAGTCCTGAGTAATGAAAATATAGTTCGCCTAGATCATCTGAGATTATTATCCCAAGGCCTGTATGCATATCAAAATCAGCTATCTCTCCATTATAACGTTTAGTCTGAGGTGAATCAGGTATGATTACTTTTACTGCTATCTTACCTTTTTCCGTGTTTTTTATTGTGAATTCTACCTCTGTATTTTCTGAGACAGTTTGAAATCCATCCATTTGAATCGAACTATAATGAAGGAAAATATCGCCTTTTACCTCATCACTTTTTATAGAACCAATACCTTTTTCTTCATCAAACCATTTAACTATGCCTTTATAGGTCTTTGTAGGTTTTGCATTTTTTATTATCTCTTCTATTGTATTTCCTTGTTTTTTAGTAATATCTTCAAGTTTCAGTATCAACTTCATCAATTCTTTCTGATCATTATCAAGTTCGTATGATTTTTTTAAAGATTTCAATGCATCGTGCACATAGTTCAACTTCTGAAGAGAAAGTCCGTAATATAAATAAACATTTGGTTCTTTTCTGGAAAGTCTTAAGGCTTCACGAGCAGCTTTTATAGCCTCGTCATAGATCTCAAGTTCATAATAGATAACCAGGACTTCTTTATAAAAAGTTATATTATCTGGAAATCTCTGAAGTCCTCTGTAAAGAAGCATCATGGCTTCATCTACGAATTCCATTTGATAATAAATACTTGCACCTATAAGGTAATTATCAGGATCATCTTCATCATCTTCTATTGAACTATGGATAGTTTTTTCAGCCTGATCAAAAACATCAAAAGCAAGATCTATATTATTTGAATTCATCAAAATTGAAAGATATGTGAGATATGGATAAAGGTAATCTGGGAAATTTTTAGTTATTATTTCAAATAATTCCAGAGCTTTTTCTGTATCTCCTGCAAGGTTAGAGACTATAGCATAGCTTTCTATTATCTCTAATGTCTCTTTATCATAATCATATGCTTTTTTAAATAAGGGTAAAGAATCTTCTATATTGCCGCTTTCAAGAAGCTTTAACCCCTGTTAATATAATTTTTGTGCTTTTTCTTTGTTTGTCATGATTTTTTAATTATACCATATTGATTTTAAAAAAAGAAAACAGATTAATAGTAAAGCGTGAAGCGAAACGGGGAAAATCACGAAGAATCACGATACTTCGATACACCGATATTTCGTAAAAGCTTTTAAAGGCAGAAAATAGATAGTAGAGAATAATAGGAAATAGGAAAAGCTGACATTAGAAAGTAGACAACATACATTGGACAAAAAAGTCTTTAAACTAAATTTCAACATCTAAAGTCTGGATTTTAAATTTGGAAAATTGGTTTAAATTTATTAATGTGTAGAAAATGAAATCCTGGGTGGCACCGGAGAAAGATTCTCAAAATTCTGGTTCTGTTTCATTAGGGATATTTTGTGAACGTCGCAGGGAACAGGACCCGGAATGTAAACTTAGGTTTCATTTAATAAATTTAAATAAGTCCGACCCTAACCCCTAACCCCTAATTCCCAAATTCCTGTTTTATTTATTGAAAACATAGCCATTCTGATATATATTAAAAGCGTAAAATAAAACATATAAACGAGGGGGGGGAATGAATCTCGGAGTTAATATAGATCATGTTGCTACCATAAGAAATGCCAGAGGAGAGAACGATCCTTCTGTCACAGCTGCTGCACATATCTGTGAATTATCTGGTGCAGATGGGATAACAGTACATCTTAGAGAAGATAGAAGACATATAAAAGAAAAGGATCTTTATTTATTAAAAGATGTTCTGAGAATACCTCTTAATCTTGAAATGGCACTTAATGACGATGTACTCTCACATGCTTTAAAAGTAAAACCCAGGATGGTAACTTTAGTACCTGAAAGAAGAGAGGAAGTCACAACGGAAGGTGGCCTGGATATAATAAAGAACAAAGAAAAGACAAAAGAATATACTCGTATTCTTACTGAGAATAATATATTAGTCTCCTTGTTTATTGAGGCTAATCTTGAACTTGAAAGTGTTATTGAAGAGATCAAAGCACAATTTGTAGAGATACATACTGGTTATTATTCACATGTCTATTATGATGAGTATAAAAAGAAAAAAGAGCTTGAAAGATTTGAACGATTCACTCAGATGTGTAAAAATAGTGGTGTAAGAGTGAATGCTGGTCATGGACTTAACTATCAGAACGTAATGGAAATAACTCAAATAGAAGGAATAGAAGAACTAAATATTGGTCATTCGATAATATCAAGAGCGGTTTTCTCTGGTCTGGAAGCTGCAGTGATTGAAATGAAAGGATTAATATCCGGAGGATGATATGTGTGGAATAGTAGGTTATATAGGAAATAGAGATTGTACAGAGATACTTCTTGGTGGATTGGAAAAACTCGAATATAGAGGATATGACTCAGCAGGACTTGCTCTTGTAGATGTTGATAATAATATAATCCTGAAAAAAGCTCTGGGTAAACTAGTTAATCTTAAAGAAGAGTTTAAAGGTTTTAAGAATGAATGTCATCTTGGAATCGGTCATACAAGATGGGCAACACACGGAAGACCTAGTGTGAAAAATGCTCATCCTCATCTTGATTGTCAGGAAAGGTTTATTCTCGTTCACAACGGAATAATAGAGAATTACGAGGAATTAAAAGAAGAACTTATCAATAATGGTCATACATTTCAATCTGATACGGATACTGAGGTGATCGTTCATCTTGTTGAGGAAAATTTTGATGGAGATCTTCTGGAAGCGGTAAAGAAGACCATTAATACTATCGATGGTGCATATGCACTTGGAATAATGGATATAAAAGACCCGGAAATACTTATTGCTGCGAGACATGGTTCACCACTTGTGGTGGGAGGAAATGAGGATGAAAAGTTCATAGCCTCAGATACTCCTGCAATACTTAAATATACAAGAAAGATTTTTTATATGGACGATCGAGAGATAGCCGTACTTAAAAGAAATAGTATTTATTTTTACGATTATGAGGGTAAAAAGATAGAGAAGATGCATAGAATACTTAACTGGGATCCACTTATGGCTGAAAAAGCAGGCTATGATCATTTTATGCTTAAGGAAATATATGAGCAGCCAAGAGCTGTTAGAGAGACTTTGTTTTCAAAGATAAAGAAAGAAAAATTCTTTTTTGAGGATTTGAAAATCGATAAGGAAAGACTTAAGGATCTTAGGAAAATAAATATTGTGGCTTGTGGTACATCATATCATGCTTCTTTGATAGGTAAATTTATATTTGAGAAAGTACTTAGAATACCTGTTGATGTGGACTATGCTTCCGAGTTTAGATACAGAGATCCTATACTAGATAAAGATTCCGTAGTCATAGTTGTATCCCAATCCGGTGAGACAATGGATACTCTAGAAGCTTTGAGGATAGCAAAAGATAAAGGTGCATATACTATAGCTATAGTAAACGTATTTGGATCTACCATGTCAAGAGAAGCGGATGGTGTGATCTATACAATAGCAGGACCAGAGATCGGCGTAGCTTCAACAAAAGCTTTTACATCTCAGCTTATGACCCTTTATTCACTTTCAGTCTATTTGGGAGAAAAATTAGGTATCTGCTTCGAATCTGATAACGTTGTAAGGACATTAAAGACTCTTTCACCTATGATAGAGACTGTTATTGACGATGTGGATATTTATAAACAGATAGCTACTAATTATCATAAGGCTACAGATTTTTTATATCTTGGTAGAGGTATCAACTATCCAGTAGCTCTTGAAGGAGCTTTAAAATTAAAAGAGATATCATATATACATGCTGAAGGATATCCGGCTGGAGAGATGAAGCATGGTCCTATAGCACTTGTTGAAAATGAAGTCCCTTCTGTTTTTGTAGTAAACAAAAGTCCGCTTTATAAAAAAGTGATCTCAAATATACAGGAAATAAGTGCAAGGGATGGTATTATTATAAGTATAGCGACAAATGGAGACAATCTTATTCAGAAGTATTCAAATAAAGTTATATATATACCTGAGATAGAGGAGTTTTATTCTCCACTTCTAACGGTAATACCGACTCAGCTAATAGCTTATTTCATAGCTAAAAAAAGAGGAGCGGATATTGATAAACCAAGAAATCTTGCAAAAAGTGTAACTGTTGAATAGATATGCCAGGATTATCACAAAATCTACAACTGAAATTAAAACAGGAACTCAAGCTTAGTCAGAAACTCATTCAGAAGCTTGAGCTTATTCCACTTACAAACTTTGAACTCGAAGAGCTTATTGAAAATGAATCTATGGTAAATGATTTCTTAGAGACAGAAAAAGCACCAGAAGAAAAAGATGAGAATGGCGAGGAAATTTCAGAGACTCTTGATATAGATAAGGAAGTATTATACTCTCAGAACGATTGGGAGGCTCTAAGAAGATCAAAGACCGTAAGTAAGTCTTCAAATGGTTCAAAAAATTCTTTTTTAGAAAATATATCAGATGATGAAAAAGAAGGCTCTTTAAAGGAACATCTAAAGACCGAGATCTCAATAAAAAACTTAAATGAAAGAGAATCGGACCTTGCAGATTATTTTATAGATATGCTTGATGTAAGAGGTTTTTTAAGATATGAAGATGAGCATCTTGCAGAATTACTTATAAAAAAAGATGAAGATCTTGAAAGACTCGAAGATATGGTGAAAAAAGTAAGGAATATGATGATGAACATAAACCCTTACGGTGCAGGTTCAATGGATGTCGATCATTATCTTCGGTTTATGTATTCGATAAGTGATATTAAAGATGAGGTGCTTGAAGAGATAATAGAGGATTTTCTTAAGGAAATATCAAAAAATAGAATAAGTTATATTGCTGGTAAAATAAAGGTTAGTCCTTCAAGAATAATCAATGCAGTAGAACTTTTAAAGAAAAATATAAGACCTTATCCTTCATTTGGTTTTGTTGAATCCGAGATAGAATATATAAAACCTGATGCTACTATAAAAGAAGATGGTTCAATCATAATTCATTCAAGATATAGAAAGGTCAAATCTATAGATGAGGAAAGATTTAAAAGATATTTATCAAGATTTGATGATAAAAAGACAATTGCTTTTCTAAAAAAACAATTTGAAAAGGCAAAAGAACTCGTATCTAATTATAATTCAAGAAATAATCTCTTTGAGGATATCCTTAAGATAATCTATGAAAGACAGAAAAGGTTTTTTAAGGGTGGACCACTCGAAGGTCTTAAGCAGATAGAGGTAGCTGATATATTAAAAGTGAACGTATCTACTATATCTAGAGCTGTTGGTGGAAAATATATTAGAGTACCCAACGGTATGATGAAAGCAGGAGATTTCTTTGTTAATATAGCAACCGGCGATACTTCAAGAGATGAGACTTTAATGAGACTTTTAGAGATAATTCAAAATGAGGATAAAAAGAAACCGTTATCGGATGATGCTATATCAAAGAGATTAAAAGAAAAGTTTGATATAGATATAAAACGAAGGACTGTTACAAAATATAGAGAGATGGAAAACATACCCTCTTCAAGGGAGAGAAAAGAGTTCTGATGATAGCCGATAAAAAGAAAGCTGAAAAAATAATCAAAAAGATGTTTGAACAGAAAATAGAAGATAATAATCTGTTTTTATTTTCAGGTGACCTAGGTACAGGAAAGACAACTTTGATCTCTTCGATAATTACTGAGCTTACTGGAGAAAGATACGTGAATTCTCCTACATATACTATTGTAAATACTTATAATTGGGAAGATAGAGAGATATTTCATGTTGATCTTTATAGACTAGAGACAATAGAGGATATTCTAGAACTTGGTATATTTGAGGATGTTGAACAGGAATCTATCTTTTTTGTGGAATGGCCTGATGATTTTATGGGTTTTTTTAAGCAATGGAAACATGTTATGATAAATTTAGATAAGACGGATAAAGAAGATGAGAGAGAGATTATGATAGATGAATATTCTTTATATTGATACGACAAAAAAAGAGCTTATCGTACTTCTTAAAAAGAAGGATGAAGTAAATAGTATTAAAGATGAAAGTGGTTATCATTCAATTGAACTCTTGAGTGTTATTGATAGACTTTTGAAAGAACAAAACACTGGACTTGATAATATAGATATCTTTGCGGTCAACAAAGGACAAGGAAGATTTACAGGTACAAGGATAGGTATAATTACAGCATTGATGCTTTCAGAGATAACAGGAAAAAGACTTGTCTATTTAACCACAGAAGATGATATTGAAGATATTGATAATATAGTTAAAAACAGAGCATCTTCTGATCAGGCTTTAGCAACTTATGATTCCAAGTCATATTTTGAGGAGTAAAAGTTGAAAAAAGAAAAACTTATTTTAGCCATAGAGACCTCTTGTGATGATACAGCCATGTGTATTATGAGCCTTGAAAAAGGGGAAATAGTAAACTCACTCAGGATATCACAGATAGATCATGAGAGATTTGGTGGAGTAGTTCCCGAACTTGCCTCGAGAAAACATTTCTCTAATATAATGCCTCTTACAAGACAGCTATTTGAAGATTCTAATATCGAATATCATGATATAGATTTCGTTGCTGTAACTTATGCACCTGGATTGCTCGGTTCCCTTCTAATTGGTACCACTGCAGCTAAGACCTTCGCCTATGCAACAGACGCTACTCTTGTCCCGGTTCATCATATAGAAGGTCATATATACGCAAGTTCTATTGATAATAACGAGATGGAATATCCTTTCATAGCACTTGTTATCTCAGGAGGACATACACAGCTTGTACTTATAAAAGGTTTTGGTGATTATGAAGTGATAGGAGATACTTTGGATGATTCTGTTGGAGAAGCTTTTGATAAGGTTGCAAGGATGTTGGGACTTGCCTATCCTGGAGGACCTATAATTGATAGACTTGCTAAAAAAGGGCAAAATGATCTTTCTTTTCCTAGACCAAAATTAAGGACACCAGATCTTGATTTTTCCTTTTCCGGTCTTAAGACAGCCGTAAAGAATTATATAGAGAAAAATGATCATGTTTCCGAAGATGTTGCTTTATCATTTCAAAATGCGGTTTGCGATGTGCTTGTTAAAAAAAGTATCCGAGCTTTAAAAAGATATAATATCAATAAACTCGTATTGGCTGGTGGAGTTAGCGCTAACTCTCAACTTAGAGAGACCATGAAAAAAAAGATAAGAGGTGTTATACTACCAGAAATAAAGCATTGTACAGATAATGCTGATATGATAGCTGCGGCAGCAAGGTATAGGATATTAAATAATAGTTTTCTTCTTGATAAAAAAGACTTTATGAGATTGAATCCTGTAGCGAGAATGCTTATAGATGAAGAGAGGGATGATTTTGATAAAAAGACTACCTGAAGAGGTTTTTTCAAAAATTGCAGCAGGAGAGGTAATTCATAGACCATTTTCTGTTGTGAAAGAACTTATTGAGAATTCTATCGATGCAAATGCAACTGAGATAAACGTTGAGATAAAGGATGGCGGGAAAAAATTAATTATAGTATCCGATAACGGCTCAGGTATGTCTAAAGAAGACTTGATGATATGTAGTGAGAAACATTCGACATCTAAACTTAAGGATATTGATGATCTTGAGAGAATTAATACTCTTGGTTTTAGAGGTGAGGCTTTAAACTCAATTTCTTCGGTAAGCCGAATGGAAATAAGCTCTAAGATAGATGAAGCTCCTTATGGAATAAGGATCAAATTGGATGGTTCTAAAGTCAAAAAACATTCATCTATTCCTATGAATAAAGGAACAAAGATAGAAGTTAAGAACCTGTTTTATAATCTTCCTGTAAGACAGAAATTTATGAAGTCTTCTGCAAGTGAAGCTCGTCTGATTTCAGAGGTTATAATCAGGTATATGCTTTCAAATCCTGATATAAGATTTTTGTTTATCAGTAATAATAGAGAAATATTTCTTACATCAGGTGATGGAGACCTTCTACAGACTATTGGTATAATATTTGGTGATGAATTTCCTAAAAATATGATAAGGATGGAAGAGAAGGTCTCGAGTCTGAAAATAAAAGGATATATTTAAAATCTTGAACTTGCAAAAAGAAACTCAAAATATCAATATATATTCTTAAACGGACGTTATATTAAAAACAATATGATCTCATATGCCATTTCCGAAGCATATAGAGCTTATCATAGAGAGAAAAAATATCCTGTATTTGTTCTTGATATAGAGATGGATCCTTCGCTTTATGATGTCAATATTCATCCTACTAAGGAAGAGGTAAGATTTGCTATAGAAAGAGAACTATTCAGTATTGTTAAAAATTCCGTTGTAAAATGCCTTAGGGAATCATTGGAAGCTTATACCGGAACAGGTGAAAATAATAAAAATATACCTGAAAAAAAAGATGAGGATCATAATAAAGATAAGAAAGATTTCCAGCAGGAGGAATTATTTAAACCAACTGAAAATAATAGGGAAACTTCTCAAAACTCTTTTAAAAGATCAACGGCTTTAAGTAGTGAGAGAACATTTAATTTTAATAACAAGGATAAAGCTTTTAAAAAAGATGAAAAACAAAGCGAAAGATTTTCAGAATTCAAGGTGTTAGGACAGGTAAAGGATACTTATATTATTATTGAGACTTCGAGAGGAATATCTGTAATCGATCAGCATGTTGCTCATGAAAGAGTCCTATACGAAAAATATATGAAAAGAATCAATACCGATAAGGTAAAGACCCAAAGACTTCTTTTTCCTGTCAATATAGAATTGAAACCTTACGAATCTAATATAATTGAAGATAAAATAGAAGAGTTTAAACAGATTGGATTTATAATAGAAAGATTTGGTGAGACTATGTTTGTAGTTAGGGAAGTCCCTGTTTTTATATCAACGATGGAAGAACAGGTCGTAAGAGAACTCATTGATGATCTTTTTACATCATCTTATATAAAAAATCCTGGTGAACTAAAAGAAGAGATGCTTATCAACTCTTCCTGTAAGAATGCTATAAAAGCGGGAAAACCATTATCCTTTCCAGAGATGGAGATGCTTATAAGCGAGTTGTTTCTTACAGAGTTTCCATATACGTGTCCACATGGGCGACCTGTAATACTCGAATATGGATTCGAGGAGATAAACAAAAAGTTTCAACGAACAATAGGGGCTGGCTGAACCCATAAGTAAAGCGTAATGCGTGAAGTGAAATGGGTATAACTGTGAAAAGTGAATGGTGAGTAGTGAATAGATTAAAGCAGAAAATATAAAATTCTTGGGGCTTGGAATTTGGTGTTTTGGATGGTTTTGATCTTCCCAAAAACCAAAATCCAGCTTTATCCCAAGTAGCAGTTATTAATTCCTAATCCCTTCTTTTTGTTGTTGTTTTTTTTTTATTTTTCAAAATATGGTATAATTAAATATAGGGGGATTCACTATTATGGGGTATTTTAGAATTCGGAAAAAAGCGATCACCATGATAGAACTTATGGCTGTTGTTGTAATAATGTCAATAATGGCTTCTCTTGCCATTCCTGATGTCATCAATTATATTGGTGGTAGAAAAGAAAAGACTCTTATTGAAAATCTTGGACTTATAAGAACTGCTATTTCTCAATTTATGATCGATCATAGTGAGAACCCAAAGACTTATATGTTTATGGCAACATTTGACGAAAATAATCCATCTCAATGGAGAGACCAAGTCTTTTTCCAGGATAACGATTCGACTAATGATGTTAATATATCCTCTCCTACATGTCTTCAACAGCTTGTTGAGGACAGATATCTTCTTAATCTACCAAATAATCCATATACAGGTGGACCTGATTGGCAGGTCAGAGGATTTGCTGAACCTAAGAATCTTTCGACTAGTTGGCTTGATGCAGTAAATGATGATTATTTTATTAATAAAGACATCTTTCCTAGAGTGACAACTAATGCTAACAGAGAATCTGGTGTTACACTTAATGTAGGCAATTTAGTTGGAATATACGATGTAAGAGCTGGGGATAGTGAGAATAATTATCATGCGGATATCGATTCATGGGATGAAAGACAGGATGGGAAATGGCAGGACTTTCCGAATGAAATTAAAAGGATAATAGTAAGACCAAACGAGATTGATATAAATACAAATCAGATGATAGATTTTGTTCAGATGATAAGTAACGGTTCAATGGAAGTCATTGCCTACTATATAGATGGTACTCAAACTTTAATCGATCCATATTTTTTAGGTTATTATATTATAACAGGCTCGGGATCTTTTACTACGGATACTGCTACTTATTATCGTTATACTGCACCAGTTTCTCCTGAAGAGGCTATAATTGGTCTGTCTTATACCGATACTACTGTAGTTGATCCGATTACGAAGACAACAGAGCTAACGGTTAACGTAACAGCCGTATTAGATCATATTACAATAGATCCAACAAATTTTGTTGTTTTGACAAACTCTGTTTATTCTATGTTCAACGTTGTTGTAACTGCTCATTATTTAGATGGTTCTACAAATATTGTTACTCCAAATGTTCAATGGCAACATCTTTCAGGACCTGGGTCGTTAGATCAGAGTTTTAATTTAAATACTGATACTACTACTGGAACAGCAACTTTAAAATGTGTGTATGAAGAAGCAGGAATCCAAAAAGATACTTTAGCTACTATAGATATTGAAGCAGAGCTTTCCTACCTTACTTGTCTTCCCAATGATGTTGAGATACAAACAGGTGAAAGTGTCAGTCTGATCAGTGATGTTAATGTTGTCGCACATTTTAACGATGGATCCATGAAAGATGTTACAGCTCTTGCTAACTGGGCTGATGCTACAACATCGCCACCAGCACCTGTACTTCCATTCGGGATTCTAGCCGGTTCAAATTATAATGCTCCAAACAACCAGATTGGGACAGCTATTATGCGATGTGATTATTCGGAAAATGGTATTACCAAAACTGTAGATTTTCCTATAACAGTAAAAAGAAAACTTGTTGGTGTATCAATTGACCCAATTGCTTATACAGTAAAAACCGGACAATCGATTAACCTAAATACTCTTGTAGATGTAGAAGCGACTTATTCTGATGGCACTCAACTTCCTGTAACCAGTGCTAATTGGATGCATTCAAGTGGAGTAGGTGCGGTATCTGCAAATACTTTTATAGCTGATGCTGCAATAGCAGGTACAGCCAATCTTATATGCGTAGTATCTGAAGATGGAGTTACAATAACGAATAATTTTATTATGACAGTTAAAAAAGTGGTTGAAAATCTCAATCTTAGCTCTGTCACAACAACAATAAAGACTGGTGAAAGTTTTGATCTATCAACTATTACTTCAACTGCTGTGTTTTCTGATGGTACTTCACAGGTTGTAGCACCAACCTGGTCATTAATATCTGGAATAGGTTCTATAGCAGGAAGTGTTTACAATGCTCCAGCTGCAATATCAGGTAGTGCAGTAATTAAAGGTTCTTATACTTTTGATGGTATTACTGTAACTGCTAATTTTACAGTGACAATAAAAAGAGTACTATCGAGTATAACACTTTCACAGACCTCAATAGAGATGGATACTTCTGATACTTTCAATTTAGCTGGAATAACAGTTACTGCTCATTATACTGATGGTGCATCTCAGACAGTAACTCCTAATTCATACGCAGTTTCATTTGGTATTGGTTCTCTTTCAGGAAGTACTTTTGTCGCTCCACCTGATAAATCCACTGAAAATTATAATTCAGGTTCAAATCCTTCAGAGATAACTTTTTCATACACTGAGGACTCTATGACATCTACTGCAATAGTAACAGCAACTATATACAAGATACTAACAGGAATAGAAGCTGACGATCATGACTTTGTAATGCTTACCGGTGATGTCAAAAATATGAATGATTTTGCTGTAACTGCACATTACACGGATAATGTAGATGAGATAGTAACTTCTTTATGTACTTATACTGTTAAATCAGGATCTTGTAGTATTGTTGGATCTTCTTTTAATTCTGGTATGGTGAATGAATCTCCTGAAGTTGAGATATCTTACATTTATCGAGGTGTTACAGAAAAAGATAGTGTTATCTTTAGTATAAAAAGATATCCTACTACACTTGATGTAACACCTATATCATTTGATTGTTATACTAGTGAAACATATGAACTATCTTCTTTAACTTATGTTCTTCATTATTCAGATGGTACTTCAGTCAACCTTGCTTATTATGATGTTACATGGGCAGTTTCTTCTGGACTTGGTGTGATATCGCTTCCTGATTATGAAGCGCCTGAGGACTATGATGAACCGTCAGGTGATTCCAGCTCACTTACATTGACAGCTGAATATTCTCAATCGGTAGCTACAGATGATGGAACTATGAATTATCTTATTTCCGGAAGTATATCGGGAACATTGCAGCCTATTCCGGAAGAACTAGTCATAACACCTGATCCGGGTGTTGCATTGACTAATCAGGTGAAAGATCTTAATACTATATTTAGTACGATGTTATCGGTTTCAGATGGAAATTTTGGAGCTGTAAATCCATATTGGGCTATTGTATCAGGAACCGGGTCGATATCTGGAACAAGCACTTATAATGCACCATCTTCCGAAGATAATGTAACTCTTAGGGCAACTTATGATTATGTTGGATATGATGGTACCATCTTTGGAGTTACAAAAGAAGTAGATATAAATGTTTATAAATATCCTACTGGTTTGACTTTATCAACATCAAATCATTCGATGGGGTGTTATGATCACTTTGATGTCGATACTGTAACTTGTACAGTAAGTTGGTCTGCTGGCCCGGATACAACAACAAATGCAGAGGTTTGGAGCAAAACAGGCAATGGATCATTTTCAGATCCGGATTATTATGCAAATTTTATAGCGGATGGTACGGCGACTCTTACAGCTACATATACCGACCCTATTTCGGGAACTGTTGTATCAGCTGATCTTGATATTACTGTAACTCTTGTAGCTCCTTATCAGAAACCTACTAATCTAACGGTAAACTGGGATACACAAACTAAGATAGATCTATCATGGGATTCCGTATTTTTAGCTACATCATATAATCTTTATCTTGATGGTACCTTTGAAGCTAACGTAACCGGAACATCATATACCTTTACCGGTCTTAGTTCAGGAACCTGGTATGATATGGATGTAGCTGGAGTTAACGTAAAGGGTGAAGGCCCATCGGAACAGAAATCAAATAAAACGGATAATTAAACAAATATGAAGAGATTAAAAGTTAATAAAAAAGCCTTTACACTAATTGAACTGGTATTTGCAGTAGCTATACTTGCGCTTGTGTCAGTATATGCTGTTCCTTGGATATTTGATTCTATGAGAGGTGCCAAGGAAAATACATTGAAATATAATCTTTACTCGATAAGGCAGGCTATAAACAGGTTTTATGATGAAAAAGAGTCTTACCCAAGATCTCTTGATGTTCTCGTGATGAAAGGTTATTTACAGAAACTTCCAATTGACCCTACAACTGGTAAGGCTGATTGGGAAATAGCTGTCAATCGTTGGGACGATAATGCAGAGGATTACATTGAAAAATGGGTTTTTGATACTAATCTTGGTGGAGGACCAAATTATAAATGGGCAGATGGTGGAAATTTTATAGCTCCAGTAATAACATCAGATCCATATAGAGACATGCTTCCATCAGATAATCAGGAAGTTTATAGATCTTTAGCTGGTATTAGAAATATAAGAAGTCATAAAAGGTATAACTATCTTGGAGGGCCAGTACTCAGTAATGACCCTAAGATGGATTGGAATCATTCCTGGATGGGAAGACCGACTTATCAGTTTTTTAAGACCTATACTGAAAATTATGAAGGTGTAAATAATACCCCTTGGGATATGGATGCATATCCGGTTTATATTATAGAAAATGCACTTGGGGTTCTTCTTGGGGATGTTGTGCCGTCCTCAGCATTAACTCAGTATAATTTTCCAGATAAAAAATATCTATTTGATCAATATGCTGGTAATTACTGGTTTAGAAGTGCTGATCCTAAAAAACAGGCAGAAAGATTGGCACAGGATGTTGCAATTGCGGGAGTGAGTTCATATTATGATTAAAAAAGCTTTTACAATGATTGAAGTAATGGTAGTAGTCTTTATTCTTTCAGTTGTCATATCTTTCTTTGTATTTGATGTATCTTCGGTATATAAAGATTCTAAAAAAAATGTTGCTAAGAGTCAGGTATATATGATCAGAAAGGTAATACAAAGTTATGCTCGAGATCATGGTGGTGGATATCCAACTGATTTCAAGGAGTTGATTGAAGAAGGATACCTTTTTTCTTTACCTGAAAATCCTTTAACAGGTGATGCGACATGGGAAGCCAGAGGTCAGGGAGACCTTCCTTATGGTACGAATTGGATGGAAGTAAATCCTGATGGAACAATAGGTGGTGCAGGACAATGGGGGACAAGAAAACTGTTTGATGTTAGAATACCTCTCGATTATGATCCTGGAGCAGATCCTGGTATACCGGATGGTCCTGATAAGCCTGAACCTATAGATGATAACTGGCAGAACATGCCATCAGGTTGATATACCTTTAAAAATGGATATTTTGTATATATCTTAATTGTCTTCCACTTTTATAAAAACTCAAGCCTCCTTGAAAGCCCGCTAGGATTCCAGCGTCGACTTTCTTTCTTCTAAAAGCGGAATCCTGCATAATCTATTATCCAAAATATCCATTTTTAAAGGTATTAAAATTTGGAAATAAGTTTCTGAAATTTTTGAATGCGAATTAAGTTGCAAATAATGACTTATTACTCTTCACGCATTACACATTACGATTATTATTGTAATACAACCCCTCTTTTTATTACTTTTTTAACCGGGTTTATTCCGAAGTGATATGGTAAATACTGATAATTTGGTGCATCTATTATTAGAATATCAGCGTTTTTCCCAATCTGGATACTTCCACAATCCTTCTCAAGACCCATAGCATATGCTCCGTTTATTGTAGTAGCTACAATGACTTCAGCGGGTGTCATCTTCATATACTGACATGCAATATGCATTGTAAGAAAAAGATTCTCACAATAACATGAACCAGGATTAAAATCACTTGCAAGAGCAACAGGTAATTTTATGCTATCTATCATCAATCTAGCTTTTGGATATTCCTTTTTTGCAAGATTATATAGTGTTGCAGGTAAAAGAGTTGCTATTACATTATTTTCCTTCATTGAGGAGAGTGCGTCTTCACTTGCACAAAGGAGATGATCAGCAGAGATAGCTCCAACCTCTGATGCTACCTCAGCTGCTTTGGAATAAGCGAGTTCATCTGCATGAAGTTTAGGTATAAGACCATATTTTTTCCCTTCATTTAGATGTTTTCTTGCATCATCTGGAGAGAAGACTCCTTTTTCGCAAAATATATCAATGAAATCAGCAAGACCTTCATCGGCTATAACTGGTAATACTTTTTTATTAAGATATTCAATAAATTCAGTATGAGTATCAAACTCTTCAGGTTTTGAATGAGCTCCAAGGAAAGTTGTCTTAATATCAGGGTTTAGATCTTTTAGTTTGTTTGCAACTTTAAGTTGTTTCATCTCGGTCTCAAGATCAAGTCCATAACCGGACTTGATCTCTACCGAAGTTGTTCCGTATTTAAAAAGATCTTTAAGTCGTTTGAGTGATGTTCTATAAAGTTTTTCTTCCGAAATCTTTCTTGTAGCATTTACAGAGCTTTGTATGCCTCCGCCTTTTCTATGGATTTCCATATAATCTATACCACTTGCTCTCATCTCGAACTCAACATGTCTTGAACCTCCAAATACAAGATGAGTATGAGAATCGCATAAACCAGGCATTACAAGATTATACTGTGCATCTATTAGCTTAATATTTGGATATTTATTTTTTAATTCTTTTTCAGGTAAGATGTCTATTATTTTTTCCTTATCAATAACAATAGTATGATCGGTTATTAAATTTAATTCACTCATTTCTTTTCCTGATCTTGGTTTTCCGTTATCTTTTATCTGTAAAATTTCCGATGCATTTACTATTGCATACATAAAAAACTCCTTTTAAAATTAGGAATTTGGGAAGAAACTGGAATTTGGATTTTGGGAAGATCTTGAAATTCCCAAACCCCAAACACCAAAAACCAAATCCCATGTTTTGCTATTATATTATAAAAAAGGTATCTTCACTCCTTTTTCTTTAGCTACATCAATTGCTATATCATAACCTGCGTCTACATGTCTTATAATACCCATACCAGGATCCGATGTAAGAGTTCTTCGGAGCCTTTCTTCAGCTTCATCACTGCCATCTGCAACTATTACCATACCTGCATGTATAGAATATCCAATTCCAACTCCACCACCATGATGAACTGATATCCAACTTGCGCCATTTACAGCGTTTACAAGAGCATTTAGAATAGGCCAGTCAGCAATTGCATCTGAACCGTCTTTCATCGCTTCAGTTTCTCTATATGGTGAAGCAACTGAACCGCAGTCAAGATGATCTCTTCCTATAACAATAGGTGCTTTTACTTTACCTTCTTTTACAAGATTATTGAAAATAACACCTGCTTTTTCTCTTTCACCATATCCAAGCCAACAGATTCTACAAGGTAGTCCCTGAAAAGCGACTTTTTCTTTAGCCATGTCAAGCCAGTTTATAAGATGTTTGTTTTCCGGGAAGGCTTCTTTTAATGCTTGATCTGTTGTATATATATCTTCAGGATCTCCTGATAGTGCGCACCATCTGAAAGGTCCTTTTCCTTCGCAAAATAGTGGTCTTATATAAGCGGGAACAAAACCAGGTAAATCAAAAGCGTTTTTTACACCCATTCTGAGAGCCTGTCCTCGGATATTATTTCCGTAATCAAATGTTATAGCACCTCTTTTTTGCATCTCAAGCATAGCTTCTACATGAATAACAATAGATTGAAGCGCTAGCTTTTTATATTTTTCAGGGTCTTCTTTTCTTAATTTGATTGCTTCTTCAAAACTCATTCCATGTGGTACATATCCGTTTAGTTCATCATGTGCTGAAGTCTGATCGGTAAGAACATCAGGGATGATACCTCTTTTAATAAGCTCAGGAAGTACTTCTGCACAGTTTCCAACAAGACCAACTGAAAGAGCTTTTTTTGCTTCTTTTGCTTCCATTACTAATTTTATTGCTTCATCCAGAGATTCGGTCATTGTATCTAAATATCTTGTCTCTATTCTTTTTTCTATTCTTTTTCTATCAACTTCTATTCCAAGATAAACACCGTTGTTCATAGTGACAGATAAAGGCTGAGCTCCACTCATTCCACCTAGTCCGCCTGAGATAGCGAGTTTACCAGTTAAATCTGATTTGAAATGTTTCTCTGCCAGTGCAGCGAAAGTCTCATAAGTTCCCTGCAGAATACCTTGTGTACCAATGTAAATCCATGATCCAGCAGTCATCTGACCATACATAATAAGACCTTTTTTATCCAGTTCGTTGAAATAATCCCAATTTGCCCAATGAGGTACAAGTAAAGAGTTTGCAAGAAGCACTCTTGGAGCGTTTTTATGGGTTTTTAATACTCCAACAGGTTTCCCTGATTGAACTAATAGGGTCTCATCATCTTCAAGTTCTTTAAGAGTCTCAACTATTTTATTATAACAATCCATATTTCTGGCTGCTTTTCCATTTCCCCCGTAAACAATCAGATTATCCGGATCTTCTGCGACTTCCTTATCAAGATTGTTCATAAGCATTCGAAGGGCAGCTTCCTGAATCCATCCTTTTGTATTTAGCTCTGTTCCTCTCGGTGCACGAAATTCCATATTATCCTCCTTAGAGTTTTATTCCTGAAATTATTTTTTTGAAATCTTCTGTATCTGATATATCTTTTATTGTTTCTATCTCAATATAGGCTATATGATCTGTTTCCCAAGGTTCAAGTTCTTCAGAGATAAGTTTTACTACTTTTTTATTTATTCTTGATGGAGCTTGTTTATGGAACTGAAGAGCGTTGAAAGCGCATAAAAGTTCGATGTTTACAACATAATCCAGATTTTCAAGTATCTTGATTATTTTTGTGGCACCAATACTTCCCATGCTTACATGGTCTTCCTGATTAGCTGAGGTCGGTATTGAATCGACGCTTGCAGGGTGGGAAAGTATTTTGTTTTCAGACACTAGTGCAGCAGCGGTGTATTGGGCGATCATTAGTCCTGAGTTTAAGCCTCCGTTTTTTACAAGAAAAGGTGGCAATGTCTGATTTGACGCATTATTTAGCAATCGGTCTATTCGTCTTTCTGCCATATTGGCGATTTCGGACACAGCTATTGCAAGAAAATCAAGGTTTAAAGCTATTGGTTCTCCATGAAAGTTTCCTGCTGATAATACTACATCTTCTGATATTATAAGAGGATTGTCTGTTGCAGAGTTGATCTCTATCTCTATTACTTTGCTTACACTTTTTAAAGTATCAAGGCAGGCACCGTAAACCTGAGGTATACATCTTAAAGTATATGCATCCTGAACCTTGGTACATTTTAAATGAGAATGGATAAGATCACTATCTTCAAGAGTCTTTCTAAATATTTCAGCGATCTTTTTTTGACCATAATGAGGTCTTGCGTTATGTATTTCCTTTCTAAACGGAGTAAGAGAACCTAATAAAGCTTCAAGAGACATTCCGGCAGATATTATTGCTTTTTTTAACAGGTCTTCAAACTTTAAAATAGAAAGCACTGCTACAGCTGTCATCATCTGTGTTCCGTTTGTTAACGCAAGTCCTTCTTTAGCTTTTAGTTTAAGAGGTTTTAATTTTTCCTTTTTAAGTACAGTCGATGTCTTTACCCATTTTCCTTTGTAAAAGACCTGACCGTGCCCTATGAGACATAAAGCAATATGTGAAAGAGGTGCAAGATCTCCGCTTGCTCCAACAGATCCGTATTTTGGTACATAAGGGATTATGTTCCTATTATAGAATTCAATTAATAGCTCTATTGTTTCAGGTGAGACACCTGAAAGACCTTTTGCAAGTGCGTTCGCTCTTAAAAGCATAATTATCTTTACCGTTTTTGGATCGAAAGGTTCTCCAACACCAGCAGCATGAGAAAACACTAGATTTTCCTGCAGTTTAGCTGTATCTTTTTCGGAAATCCTTACCTGTGCAAAGGAACCAAAACCGGTGGTTATTCCATATACAGTCTTTTCCTTGGAAATAATAGATTTAACTATCTGATAGGAATCAAGCACTGTTTTTTTGGCTTTTTTGCTAAGTTTGATCTTTTGATCTTTTTCGATTAATTTTCTGATTTTTCTAAGATTTAGAGAGTTTCCGTCGATCTCAATAAAATTCTTCATAAACACTCCCGTTTTTTTTGAAATATTAACATGTTTTATATGATTTACACAAGCGATAACCGATTAAAAAAAATATACAAATATAATGTGTAGACTAGTGTCCTGATTAGGATAAAACAGGCTTCCAGATTAAAGAAAACAGATGAGGTCAGTGGTTTCTAGAAAAAAGTTTTGACTTTAAAAATTTTTTTGTGATATTATATGTCCCACGTAGGGCCTATAGCTCAGCTGTGGTTAGAGCGTACGCCTGATAAGCGTAAGGTCACTGGTTCAACTCCAGTTAGGCCCACCATTGACCAGACGAATTAGAAAATGATATTGTAAATAAAGAGTGGGGATGTAGCTCAGTTGGGAGAGCACCTGCCTTGCACGCAGGTGGTCGCAGGTTCGATTCCTGTCATCTCCACCATTTTTTTTATTAAAAACTCTCTTTTAAAGGGAGTTTTTTTGATTTAAAAATATGTTATAATCTGGGTTCTTGACATATTTAAAAGGATAAGAGATGAATGATAAGCTTATATATAAGATGATATTTAAAGAACATAAGGGTGTTTTTTTCACTTTTCTATTAATGACATCTGTTTTTATAATAACCTCATTTCTTATTTTCTTTCTTTTAAATGGTTATCAGGAATTTGTCCTGAAAAATATGTTGTTTGGTAATTTTCATCTTAACGTAAAAAAAGAAAATGGTTTTTTATTCAGTAAATATGAAAAGAATATTATAGAAAAACAAATAAAAGAAATATTACCTGAAAGTGAATGTGTCTTTTATTCATCTTCTCAAGCGTTATTAAAAAATGGATCAAAATATACAGGAACTGTTGTTTATTCTTTTGATTCTAAAAATATAAGTAATAATGTGTTCAAAAAAATTAAAATTGATGAATTGAAAAAAGATGGAATAATCATAGGAAAAGGAATAGCAGAGCTTTTAGGACTTAAAAAGAACGATAAAGTAATAGTAAATGGTCTTGAGGAAAAGGTTGCTCTAAAAGTGGATCATATTTTCAATACCGGAATCTATGATGTCGATTATTCAACTGTTTTCATTGATAGTGAAAAATTTTCTATTTTAAATATTCTTCCGATAGGTTCTTCAGATTGTGGTATATTTCTTGAGGATAGCTCTAAAATTAGTTTGTCCTTGAAAAAACTAAAAGAATTTTTTAAGAAAAATTATAAGATTAGTTTTAAGATAACTGATATATATGAAGATAATAGCCTTTTTCAAGGCGCAATTAATATGGAAAAACTCATTACAACTATAATATCCAATGTATTAATGCTTATGTTTTTCTTTGTTATCGGACTGTTTACTTTATCAAGACTTAATACTTTTAGAAGAGAATTTTCATATATAATTGTATCAGGGATCAAAATAAAGGATATTTCTTTTTCTGTATGGAAAATAATGTTAAAAGGTTTCTTTTTTATTTTTATCGCATCAACTTTTATATCATATATACTCTGCATGGCATTAGATGGAAACGTTCCGATTCCAGAAGAGATATACTATGTTGATTCTCCCTATTTTGTCTTTGATTATCATTATGTATTTGTTTACATGATAACGTTTTCCTTGTTTACAATAATTCTTAAGATAATCACCGATAGATATTTTTATAGTCTAAAACCTGATGAAGAACTTCGTAGTAATTGACACAACTACTATGGATAATTTATAATGTCATCATGCTAAAAATAGAAAGAACTGAAAATCCGGAATATATATTAGTCACTTTGAAAGGTGAGGCTGACTTTAATTCAGAATTAGAATTAAGAAGAGAATTTGAGGATCTGATCACAAAAAAAGTTGATATTGTCATAGATCTTGAACATACCGATTACATTGATAGTGTTGGTATATCTCTTTTTACTTATCTTAAGAAAGAACTGATCAAAAAGAATAGAGAGATGGCTTTTTACAGACCAATAGATAGTATTAAAAAAGTTTTTTTGATGACCAGACTTGATCTACTTATTCCTATTTTAGAAAAAGTTGAAGATCTTGAAAAGTTCGGAAAGGAAAAATAATCTCTTAAAATGGCGACAATTAAGACTCTTATACCTGATAGTAAAATAGTTGAGTTTAATGCTGTTATTTCAAAAAAAGATAAAAGACCATTTTCCAACAAACCTGGAAATTTTCTTACTTTTAAACTGAGTGATAAGACAGGTGATATTGTTGGTCAAAGATGGGATAATATAGAATCTCTTGATGCTTTAAAAGAAGGAGAGGTCGTAATTGCTAGAGGCGTAGTGGATGAATATAGAGGACAAAAACAGTTAAAGATAAATGAACTTATTCCAATAGAAGATTTTGATCCTTCAGACTTTATAGCTTCATATAGTAGTCAGGAAATAATCGCTGCTATCTCATATATAGATTCTGTTATGAAAACTATTAAAGAACCTTTTTTGAAAAAATTGTGGAAGAGTTTCCGGAAAGATCAGATCTTTTGGGAAAGATTTAGGACTGCACCTGCTGCTATAGGTTATCATCACAATAGACTTGGTGGACTGGCGGTTCATACAGCAAGTGTTATGAGATTATGTGAATCCTTTATAACGCAATATCAACTGACAAATTATAAAAAGGATCTTCTTTTACTGGGTGCAGCTCTTCATGATATAGGTAAGATAAAAGAGTATGTATATGAGACTTTTATTGGAATGTCAACGGAAGGAAGACTTCTAGGGCATATAAGCATAGCGATGGGGATGCTACAGCTTAAGATAGAAGATATCAAAGATTTTCCGGAAGAATTTTAATATCTTATAAAACATCTGATATTATCTCATCATGGACAACTTGAATGGGGATCTCCGAAGAGACCTAAGACATTAGAGGCAATACTTCTTCATTTTGCCGATAATCTTGATTCAAAAGTCGAAGGTATATCGATGATATTAGATGATGCAAAGAGTGATTCTCTTGAGTGGTCGAATCAGAGATATGATGGAAGAAATTTTTTAGTAGATTATAAAATAAAAGAGACTATAAACGAGGTCCAGAAGTATGAACAGGACCTGTTTGAGTAGAGGGGTAAAATGTCTAGCTATGATGTTAAAGAGGTTCTTAAGACTGCGATAGCATTTCATGAAAATGGTGATCTTGATAATGCCGTCTCAAACTATCTAAGGGTCTTATCGATTGACTCAGGAAATGAGATAGCTGGAAACAATCTTGGAATAATATATGTTCTTAAAGAAAATTTCGAAAAAGCTATCGAGTTTTTCTCAAATGTTATAAGAAATCATCCCAGAAGTATTGATGCGTATTTCAATCTTGGGAAAGCATTTATGCTAAAAGAGGATTATCTGGGTGCGATAAAAGTCTATGAACAGGCTAATAAACTTTCTCCAAAAGATTCATCTATTCTTAAGAGTCTAGCCTATTCCTATAAATTGACTGGAAATTTCGAACAGGCTTTAGTCAACTATAGGCAGGTGTTGAATTTTACTGGAAAGGATAGTGAGGTATTGTATCAGATAGCTGAGATATACTATTTGATGTCGCAATACGAGAGAGCTATAGAATATTCACTAAAGATACTGAATATGGAAGCTGATAATTGGAAGGCAAAAGGACTTTTAGCAGAGTGTTATTTTTATTTGAAAAATTATAAAGAGTGTCTTGCAATAGCACAGGAACTTATATCAGAAAATCCCGACAGGCTGGAACTAAGAGAAAAACTGGCAGAGTATTATCTTGGAATGGGAGAATTTGAAAAAGCGCTTATGGAGTTTGAAGCCATTCTGACTATAGAGCCTACCAATGTATATTATTTAAATCGTTTTAGAGATATAAAGAAAGCTATTTATAATACTAATGATAAAAATTATTTTAAAGAAGTCGAGACTACTAAAGATGAAAAATATAAATTAAAAGCTAACAAGTTCCTTGAAAAAAAAGATTATTCAGGACTTATTAGAGAATTTTCAAAAGAACTCATAGAACATCCTGAAAATATGTTTCTTTTAAAAAGTGTTGGAAGAGCATATGAACTTAAAGGGGAACTTGAGGAAGCGGTCAAATATTATTCAAGATACCTTGATAGGGAACCTGAAGATCATGAGATACTTTTTAAAAATGCCATTGTCTATAATAATCTTGGTAGATATATTGATTCAAGGAAGATGCTTGAAAGGCTTATAAAACTGGATCTTATAAACGATGATATAATATTACTTCAAGCTGATAACTTTAAGAATATGAGTATTATAGAGGAGGCAATATCTCTGCTTGAAAAAAGAACAACGCTTTCATGTGGAGCAGATATTTATAGGACGCTTGGAGATTATCTTGTTGATAATTCCAATCTATCCGCTGCATATACTATTTATTCAAGGACTGTCAAAAAATTTCAGGGTCAGGAAGATCTTTACCTTAGTATGGCAAAAATAAATCTCCTGGATAAAAATATTAAAAAAGCATATAAGAATACCAGAAAATTTGTCGAAAACAAACCTGATGATTTTGAAGGACTGGAATTTTTATCGAGATTATATATAAGGATGAGAAAACCAAAAGAAGCTTATAAGATATGGAATGAGATAATTGAAAAAAGACCTAAGAATACAAGAGATGTACTTTTGAAGTCAGAAGTGCTTCTTTTTTCTGAAAGGCTTGAGGAAGCAAGGTCGCAACTGCAACTTATTGAAGAAAAAGATAAGGATTGGCAGTACTTTTTCCTCAAAGGTCTATATGAACTTATGAGAGAGGAATATGATAAATCAACAGAGTTTTTCGAAAGATCAATAGAAAAAGACCATGAATTATTTGAAAAAGACTTCTTCTTTATAGTAAAATACTTTGATAAAGAAAAATTAAGTAAATTAGTCAAAAGGTGGGAACGGTATGAAAACGAGATTATATCCGCTTGATAAGATTTTTGATAAGACAGGAAACAAATATTTATCCGTTATAGCTATTAGTTCTAGAGCAAGACAGATATCTTCAAGGAACACTATGTTTGCTTCTGAGATGAACAAAGCTCCTGATAACAGATTTGTTGTAGAAGATGCTGTTAAAGAATTTCTTCATGATGAACTAGTATTTACGTCAAAACCAGAACTTTAATTTTCAAAAGTGAAACAGAGATTATTTCTTGCAGGTGCTACAGGCTCAATAGGTCAGAGTGCTCTTGATATACTCAGAAATATGTCTGATAAGTTTCAACTTGTCGGATTTTCTGCACATAGAAATCTTTTGATCGCAAAAAAGATAATAAACGAATTCAAACCTGAGTTCGCTATTTTCACACACGAAGAAACATATAAACAGATCAAAAGAGAAAAATATTCTGATACTAAGCTTTTATTTGGTATTAAAGAAGCGTGTAAAATAATTCAAAATGAAAATATCGATATTGTCCTTAATTCAATAGTTGGAGGAGCTGGACTAATAATAACTCATTATGCTGTTGAAAATGTAAAAAGATTAGCACTTGCAAATAAAGAGAGTCTAGTAATAGCTGGCGATATAATCATAAAAAAAGCAAAAGAAAATGAATGTGAGATACTTCCTGTAGATAGTGAACATAACGCTGTTTTCCAAGCTCTATCTGGAGAAACAAACGAAAAGATAAGAAAGATCTGGTTAACCGCATCGGGTGGTCCTTTTTTACATACAAAAAAAGAAGACTTTTGTAAGATAACTTTATCCCAGGCTTTAAAGCATCCCAACTGGGATATGGGCTCTAAGATAACAATAGATTCAGCAACGATGATGAACAAAGGATTAGAGGTCATTGAAGCGCATCATCTGTTTGAAGTTGGTTATGAAAAGATTTATGTTGTGATACATCCTGAAAGTGTCATTCATTCAATGGTGGAATTTGTTGATGGGAACTTTATAGCTCAGCTTGGGAAGACCGATATGAGAGGTCCTATACAATATTCTTTGACGTATCCTGAGAGAGAAAGATCAGTAAATCATGATTTTGATCTTTTTGAAATTTCAAAATATCATCTTATAAGACCGGATTTTGAAAGGTTTCCGTGCCTTTTACTAGCTTACAAAGCAGGTAGATCAGGGCTTTTATCCTGTAATATACTGAACGCAGCAAATGAGGCAGCTGTTTATTTATTCTTAAATAAGAAAATACATTTTACTTCAATCCCGAAGATAGTATCTGATATGCTTGAAAAGTCAGATCTTAGATGTCCGACTAATATTGATGAGATAATAGCTATACATGACGAGATAAAGAAAAAAGCGATAGAGCATGGAGAAAAAGAATATTCATGGTGAAAAGAAAAGAGATAGAAATAGGCAATGTATTGATAGGAGGAGATAATCCTGTAGCTATACAATCTATGCTTGATTTTTCTACGAGTGATGTGGAAAGAGTGTTATCGACTACTAAACAACTAAAAGAAGCTGGATGCGATATCATAAGGTTGGCTGTAAAGAACGATGATGATCTGGAAGCCTTAAATTTCATTACTAAAAGAGCTGTTATGCCGGTTATAGCAGATATTCATTATAATTATAAATATGCAATAGGATCACTTCAAAATGGTGCTGATAAGATAAGAATAAATCCGGGAAATATAGGTGCTCGATGGAAGGTGCTTGAGATAATAAAAGTTTTAAAGGACTTGAATAAACCGGTTAGAATCGGAGTAAACTCGGGAAGTCTACCTTCAAAATACAATCATCCATCAGCAAATGTAATGGTAGAAGCAGCCCTGGAATTATGTGAACCTTTTTTTGAAAATGACTTTGACAATATAGTCATATCTCTTAAATCTTCAGATGCTCCGATGACTGTTAATGCATATAGAGAGTTTGTGAAAAGATCCGATCTGCCACTTCATGTTGGTATAACAGAGGCTGGTCTTCCAAAATATGGAATAATCAAATCATCGATTGGTATTGGTTCTCTTCTTATAGATGGTCTTGTCGATACTATGAGAGTCTCACTTACCGCTGATCCTTTGGAAGAAATTATAGCAGCAAAGAATATACTTAAGTATTCCGGCCATGACATAGAGATGCCGGAACTTATATCATGCCCGACATGTGGAAGATGTGAGATAGATCTTGTTTCTCTTGCTAAAAGTGTAGATTCTATAATCTCTAAAGCAAACAAGGGTATAAAAGTAGCGGTCATGGGATGTATAGTAAATGGTCCGGGCGAAGCAAAAGAAGCCGATATAGGAATAGCTGGTGGCAAAGATTGCGCTGTAATATTCCTAAAAGGAGAGATAGTAGAGAAAGTATCCTCGGAAAAGATTGTAGAAAGATTCAGTTTTTATTTTGATTCAATATTAAATAGGAATTAATTAAAAATTAGTATAAATCATCGCTTTAATAGGCTAAAAAGCAATAAAATGGCGTAACATGAAACTAGTTAATGGTTGACAATTAGCATCACATTCTATATCTTTAATAAAAGATAGGCTTTTTGGGAGGAATACCAATGTTTGAAGACATCCTAAATGAGATCAAAGCAGCTGAAGAAAAAGCTCAGCAGGAAATTAATTCTGCTAGAGAACAGAAAGCTCAAAAGATCAGAAAATTAAAAGAAGATTTTGAGAAAGAGATATCATCACTTCATGACTATGAAAAAGCGATTTCAGAAAAAGCATTCTCTGAACAGACAAAAAACGGAGAAGAGGAAGCGCGAAGTATCTCGGGGGAATATACCGATCAGATGCAGAATATCAGGATTTCTGCTGAAAAAAAGATGGACAAAGCTCTGGATAATGTCCTGAAAGGTATTTAATAATGGCTGTATCACAAGTAAAAAAACTTGGAATAGTTGTTACTTCTGAAAGAAAAATAGAACTTATTAAACTTTTACAACGTTTTGGTCATGTTCAATTAATAGAACCTGAAAAAAGTGATGAAAATAGAACTGCAGAACTTCAATCTCAAATATCCGAGAGATTAAAAAATGTTCAGGATGCTCTAGAATTATTGGAAAAATATGATAATTCAAAATCTTTTAAAGACCTTCTTAAACCTAAGACGGAACTTTCTCCTGATGAACTTGAAAATGCAGCAAAGAAAGAAAATGAAGAGATAAGTACAAAATTAAATTCATTAAAAAACAAACTAAGAGAACTAGAAGCAGAAATATCTTCTGAACAGACTTATTTAGATAGGATCACAAAATGGAGATTTGCTAGTGTTCCATTTAACCAAAATGAATCTCTCAAGTATACAGAGGTGTTTTTTGTATCTGGTAAATCCGAATCTGTTCAACTTATTGAAACCAGGATGATAGAAGAAAAGATCAACGCCCATGTATGTATACCTGAAGAAAATTCTTCTGAAGCTATTTTGTTTTTTATTAAAGAACATAATGATAAAGTCCTTCATGTTCTTTCTGAACTGGGTATTGTTCAAGAGGAAATAGAAAGTGATAAACTTCCTGAAGAATTAATAGAAGAACATATTAAAACACTAAAAGATCTTAAAGATGAATATGAAAAGATCGAATATGAGATAAGTGAAAATATTAAATATCAAAATGATATTCAGGTACTAACCGACCATCTTTCTATTCTTAAGACACAGGAAGAAGGTGAGAGGTGCTTTGTAAATACAAAGTATTGTTGTTTTGTAAAATTATGGGTAGAGAAAGCTAAGGCTAATATCTTAAAAAAACATTTAGCTGTAAATATAAAAGAGATAGAGATAATGGAACTTCCTATTGAAAGTGATGAGAATGTTCCTGTTGTTCTTTCTGGAAACGCACTTACATCTCCGTTTCAGTCAATTACAACAATGTATGGAATACCGGGACGGACAGAGTTTGATCCTACTCCTTTATTTGCACCATTCTTTGTTTTATTTTTTGGCTTTTGTCTATCCGATGCTGGTTACGGACTTGTGATACTTCTTTTAAGTCTTTTTGGTCTATCATTAAAAGCTATAGATAAAGATATCAAAAAAGGTCTTGTGCTTATGACCTATTGTGGATTTTCAACTATTGTAATAGGAGCATTGGCTGGAGGTTGGTTTGGGCTTCCTCTGGAGACAATAGATAACGGCGTTTCAAAATGGCTTCTTGGATTTAAAGTTGTCGATCCTAATAAAGATGCACTTCTAGTAATGGGTCTTTCGCTTCTTCTTGGAGCGATTCAGATATTATGGTCAAAACTACTTGCTATGTACAAAGCTATTAAGAATTCAGAATATATGGATGCATTTGAAGAATTTATATGGTTTATATATCTATCAGTATTTTTCCCAAGTGTTGTAAAATATGCTGGATATATAAAAGGTCAGTATTGGTTGTATACAGTCTTTATATACATGGCAATCGTAGTAATTATAGTTGCTTTAATAAAGAGCAAAGCTAATATAATACTAAGACCGGTTCTTAGTATTTTGAAACTTTATGATACTGTTGGATATTTTGGAGATGTACTTTCATATTCAAGACTTATGGCTCTAGGACTTGCTACAGGCGGTGTCGCTCTTGCTATAAATATGATAGCTCAGCTTGCCGCTGATATGATCCCTGGAGTTGGTATTATTGTACAGATAGCAATACTTATATTTGGTCATGCGTTCAATATAATAATAAACGTACTTGGTTCATTCATTCATTCAATGAGACTTCAATTTGTTGAATTTTTCCAGAAGTTCTTTGATGGTGGTGGAAGCATGTTTAAACCGTTTAAATTAAGCACTAAATATGTAAGACTAATAAATAAATAAAAAAAGAAAGTGAAACAGGAGGAAAAATGGAAGCTGCTACTAGTTTAACACAGGTATTTGACTGGGGATTGTTTATGTCTATCCTTGGTGCAGCAGTCGCTGTAGTATTTGCAGGAATTGGTTCATCAATTGGTGTCGGAGTTGCGGGTCAGGCTGCAACAGGAGTTATTTCAGAGGAACCTGAAAAGTTCACGAAATGTCTTATTCTTCAGGCTCTTCCAGCTACACAGGGTATTTATGGTTTCCTAGGTGGATTCCTTATTATGCTTAAACTTGGTGTTCTTGGTGGAGAAATTATTGATGTTTCCAACGCACTTGGATGGCAGATATTCTTTGCTGCTATGCCAGTAGGTATTGGTGGATTACTTTCAGGTATTTATCAGGGTAAAGTGTCCGCATCATCAATGGCTATCGTTTCAAGAAAAGAAAACGATTATACAAAAGGAATCATACTTGCTGTTATGGTTGAGACATACGCAGTATTAGGACTTGTAACTACAATCCTTCTTCTTAACGGAATCATCAAGTAAGGGAGGCGCTTGTGTCTATAAAAGACATAACAGATGAAATAAACCGAATCGCTCAAACTGAAGTGAAACGGATTAATACAGAGACAGATGAAGAGATAAAAAAACTTCAGAATAGACATAATAAAGTCATTACTGATAAAAAATCTCTTATTGAAAAGAATGTTCAGAAAAAAGCAGACGAACTCAGAAGAGGAATTATAACAAGAGAAAAACTTAAGATGAGAAGTCGTGTGCTTGAGGAAAAACAATCAATTGTTGCTGAGCTATTTGAAAAGCTTGGAGAGAGCATTCTGGATATGCAGGAAAAAGACTATATCGAGTTTTATTCTCAGATATTGAAAGATAGTGATATTCCTAACGAAAAATATGAACTTATCTGTGCTGAGGGTGAAAAGAAGATAAGCGATAATAGTGTTAAAGAACTTTCTGATAAGACAGGAATAAAAATGGAAAGTTCCAATGAGAAGATCAAGGGTAAGAAAGCTGGTTTTATAATCAAAGCGGATTATCTTGAACTTGATTTCACTCTTGAGAGTGTACTTGAAAATATCAGACTTGAAAAAGAACCTGATGTTGTAAAAATCCTTTTTGAATGATGGGGTCCTAAGACATGAAAGAAAGTAGATATGCACATGTGTTTGCAAGAACAAAATCTCTTGAGAACACAATGCTTACAAACGGTCAACTTATACAGATGGCAGATTCAAAAGATAATTCATCTCTTATGAGAGTATTATCAGATACCCCTTATGCGGAAGTGTTAGAAAAACATGGGGCTTCTGATTTTTATATTAAAAGTATACAGAATCTTAGAAGCTTTCTTTCGGATACTCTTCCAAACGAACTCTTTCTTGATATTTATTTTTCAAGAATAGATTTTTCAAATCTAAGGATGTATATAAAATCAAAACCATCTGAATTTCATGATTCCTATATGCTTAAACTCAATGATATAAGAGAGTATGTAGAAACAGGAAACAATCATTTTAAAAAGCCTTTCGATACAATAGTCCCTGAAACTTTGAAGATAGCTGAAAAATCTATCTTTGAGGCTGAGGTGTTTATTGATGATTCAATGTTCAGATATTTTTTAAGTTATAAAAATGAGTTCTGGACAAAATATGTCCGTAATTGGATAGATCTTCTTAATTTTAAGACTATTCTAAGAAGTAAACATCTTCAGATAAAACAGGAAGTATTTGATAACCTTATACTATCAGGTGGATTTATTGAAAAATATAAACTTGTTGAAGCTTTCAGAGATACAGAGGAAAATACCGCAAGGCATTTTGAAAGGTCTGAATTTTTTAAGGAATTTTACATGTTAGCTGAATTATCAGCAAAAGAAAAAGATTTCTCTGAAATGGAAAAGAGAATAGATAATATACTTATAAAGCTTATTCGAGAGACTCGTTTTAGTTCACTTTCTGTTGATAATATGATCGCTTTTGTACTTGGAGTAGAGTCTGAACTCAAGAATCTAAGGATCATTATCGAAGGAAAGGCTAATAACGTATCGGAAAGCGTAATAAAACAAAGATTGAGAGATACTTATGTATAAGATTGCGATTATAGGCAATAAAGAGATAATTTCACTGTTTAATCTTTTTAGCTTTAACTGTCATTATGTTGATGATGCACAGCAGGCTAGAGAAAAACTTCTCAGCTTTAAAAAAGATGAGGAGCATGCTGTTGTTTTTATTACAGAAAACTATGCAGAGAAGATGCTTGATGTGATAGAAGAGTTCTCCCATCAGGTACTTCCATCCGTTATTATTTTGCCGACAAATGTTGAAAGTAGCGGAATAAACAATGAAAGACTGAAAAACCTTGCCATCAAAGCTGTCGGCGCTGATGTGATGAGTGAAAAATAGTTGAATAGGAGTGGAAACATGACTGCAGCCAAAGGAGTAATTTCGAAAGTATCGGGTCCGCTTGTCGTGGCCAAGGGAATGGAAAACGTCAAATTGTTTTACGTTGTTATGGTTTCCGAACATAAATTAATCGGGGAGGTAGTTGAGGTAAGAGGAGATAAAGCCTCAATACAGGTTTATGAAGATACTTCCGGTCTTGGACCTGGAGAACCTGTATATACTACCGGACAGCCACTAGTTTGTGAGCTAGGCCCTGGACTTATAGAAAATATATACGATGGTATTCAGAGACCACTTGAAGCACTTTATGCTGAGACTGGTGAGTTTATAACAAGAGGTGTTCAGGTACCTGGACTTCCAAGAGATAAAAAATGGAAATTTCAGCCAACTGCAAAAACAGGCGACAAACTTGAAGGTGGAGATGTTCTAGGTATAGTTGAAGAAACCATACTTATAACTCAAAAGATAATGGTCCCTCCAACTTTAAAAGGCGAACTTGTTGATATCAAGGCAGGTGAATTTACAGTTGAAGAAGTCATTGGTACGCTTAAAGATGAAGAATGAAATGAACATGAGCTAAGAATGATGCAGAAATGGCCTGTCAGAAACGCAAGACCATATTCTGAAAGACTTTCACCTGGTACTCCTATGATAACAGGTCAGAGAATAATCGATACTTTCTTTCCTGTAGCAAAAGGTGGAACAGCATCTATTCCTGGACCGTTTGGTAGTGGTAAGACAGTTGTTCAGCATCAGCTTGCGAAATGGTCAGATGCTCAGGTAGTTATTTTTATTGGTTGTGGGGAACGTGGAAATGAGATGACAGATGTTCTTATGGAATTCCCGGAACTAAAGGATCCAAAATCTGGACATCCACTTATGAAAAGAACTGTTCTTATAGCAAATACATCTAATATGCCAGTTGCGGCAAGGGAAGCATCAATATATACAGGAATAACAATCGCTGAATATTTTAGAGATATGGGATATTCTGTTGCACTTATGGCAGACTCATCATCCAGATGGGCAGAAGCATTAAGAGAGATGTCAGGTAGACTTGAAGAGATGCCTGGTGAGGAAGGGTATCCAGCATATCTTGGTTCAAGACTTGCTTCCTTCTATGAAAGAGCCGGAAAAGTGAAATGTTTAGGTAATAATGAGGATAGAGAAGGAGCGCTTACAGTTATCGGAGCGGTATCACCTCCTGGTGGAGACCTTTCCGAGCCTGTAACTCAGAATACTTTGAGAATAGTCAAGGTTTTCTGGTCACTTGATTATAAACTAGCTCATGCTAGACATTTTCCTGCGATCAACTGGCTAAACTCTTATTCACTTTATCATCATAATATTCAGGAATATTTCGATAGTACTTATGGTGAAGGTTGGAACGAAAGAAAGAATATTGCGTTAAGACTACTTCAGGAAGAAGCAGAACTTGAAGAAATAGTTAGATTGGTAGGAATTGATGCATTATCCATTAGAGAAAGGATAATACTTGAGACTACTAAATCTCTAAGAGAAGATTATCTACAGCAGAACGCATTTGATGATGAAGATTCTTATACATCACTTGATAAACAGTTCAAACTGCTTAAACTGGTTCTTGCATTTTATGAAGAATCAATGGCGATTTTTGAAAGCGGAAAAGAAGTTGATATAGATAAACTCTTTACTCTTCCAATAAGAGTAGAGGTTGCAAGAGCGCACTTTATCCATGAGGATGAACTTGATAAGATCACGCAGCTTGAAAAAAGATTCAGAGAAGAGATCAGGAATCTTTAATACAAGGAGTAGAATATGAAAGAATATAGGACTATTAAAGAAGTAGCTGGACCGCTCATGGTAGTGGATAAGGTAGATAATGTTAAGTATGAGGAACTTGTTGAAATAGAACTACAAAGTGGTGAGATAAGAAGAGGAAAGGTTCTTGAAATAAACGAGGATAGAGCTTTGGTTCAGCTTTTTGAATCTGCGGCAGGTATTGATATACAGGCTTCAAAAGTTAAGTTCCTTGGTAGAGTCGCAACACTTCCTGTTTCTCCAGATATAGTAGGAAGGGTTTTTGATGGTGGTGGTAAACCAATTGATAAAGGTCCTGAGATCATTGCTGATAAAAACCTTGATATCAATGGTATTCCAATTAATCCATTTGCAAGAAACTATCCAAATGACTTTATTCAGACTGGAGTTTCAGCAATAGATGGTATGAATACACTTGTTCGTGGACAGAAACTTCCAATATTCTCAGTTTCTGGACTTCCACATAATACTTTGGCTGCTCAGATAGCAAGACAGGCAGCGGTTAAGAATCAGGAAGAAGAGTTTGCGGTTGTTTTTGCAGCAATGGGTATTACATTTGAGGAAGCTCAGTACTTCATTGATGATTTTAGAAAAACAGGTGCGATAGAAAGAGCAGTTCTTTTTATGAACCTGGCAGATGACCCTGCGGTTGAAAGAATAAGTACACCAAGACTTGCTCTTACATGTGCTGAATACCTTGCTTTTGACCTTGGTATGCATGTTCTTGTAATACTTACGGACATGACAAACTATTGTGAAGCACTTCGTGAAGTTGGTGCTGCAAGAAAAGAGATACCTTGAAGAAGAGGATATCCTGGTTATCTTTATACTGACCTTGCAACTATCTATGAACGAGCAGGAAGGATTCAGGGTAAAAAAGGTAGTATAACTCAGATACCAATTCTAACTATGCCGGAAGATGATAAGACTCATCCGATCCCTGATCTTACAGGATATATAACAGAAGGACAGACTATACTTTCCAGAGACCTTCATAGAAAGAATATCTATCCTCCTATTGATGTTCTTCCTTCACTATCAAGACTTAAAGATAAAGGAATAGGTGAAGACAAGACAAGAGAAGATCATCCAGCAGTACTTAATCAGCTTTTTGCAGCTTATGCAAGAGGAAAAGAAGCAAAAGAACTAGCGGTAATTCTTGGTGATGCTGCTCTTACAGATACCGATAAAAAGTTTGCTAAATTTGCAGATAGATATGAAAGTGAATTTGTAAAACAGGGGCTTAACGAAAACAGGACTATCGAAGAGACACTTGAACTTGGTTGGAAACTTATGTCTATACTTCCAAGAGAAGAACTTAAAAGACTTAAGGATGATCAGGTTGCAAAGTATATGCCTAAGGCGGAGGAAGAGTAGATGGCTAGTACAGTCAATGCTACCAGAATGGAACTTCTCACTAGAAAGAGAAGGATGATTACAGCTAAAAGAGGTCATAAACTCTTAAAAGAAAAAAGAGATGGTCTGATGAAGAATTTTATGGAGATCATAAATCAGGCTAAAAAGATAAGAAACGATATTGAAACAATAATGACCGAGATCTTTAACTCTTATCTATCAGCTGTCTCATCTATGAATCCTGCTTCAGTAGAAGCAGCGATTGCTCTACCTAAAGAGGAGATATCTGTTGATATAGCAATAAAAAACATAATGAGTGTGAGGGTTCCTCAGTTTTCATATTCAACTGAAGAAATAAACGCACAGCCTTATTCTCTAACCGATACCTCAAGTGAACTTGATGTAGCCTATACACTACTCAAGGATAATATTCAGAATCTGCTTGAGTTAGCTCAGGTCGAAAAATCTCTTGAACTTATGGCTATTGAGATCGAAGCAACAAGAAGACGAGTAAACGCGCTTGAACATGTTCTTATACCGGATCTTGAGACTACTATTAAATATATACAGATGAAACTCGATGAGATGGAAAGGTCAAACCTTACAATACTTATGAAGGTCAAGGAACTAGTAGAAGCTAAAGGCGAGATTGATGTCTGATCTTTAAATTAATAACATTAATAAAAAAAAGGGAACCAGTTGGTTCCCTTTTTTTTATTGTTTTTCCTTGTCTTGTCCATAATACCTTGTTAAAATATTTAAAACTTAAAAACAGGGTATGATGAAAAAGACTTTTGTTGTTCTTATTATAGCATTTTTGCTTGTCATAGAAATCTTTGCGGTAGCTCCTCCTAAACCAGGACTTGGTAGTAGTGCAATACAGAGATATTCAAATATAAAAAAAATAGTATCAAAAGATTCTTTAAATAATCTTAATTCTCCTTCCTTAAGAAAGGTACCGGTACCAAAATTTGATTGGAAAGGTAACATAAAACTTATAATTATACCTATGGAATTCAATGATGTTAAATTTAATGTATCAGATCCAGTAGCAGATATCCGTGATAAAGTGTTCAATATGGCTAATAACCTCTCTCTTGCAAATTTTTATAACAAATCATCTTATGGCCAGACAACTATTTCAGAAGCTATTATAACGGATGTTGTGACTTCTACTCATGATATAGATTATTATTATGGTGATTCCAACGGTCCTGTACTTGCACAGGATGCACTCCAGCTTGCATATACAACTGATGCTGACTTTAAGACTATCTGTGATGACCCATCCGGTAACGCTATATCTGTAATAGATACAAACGGCGATGGAGCGGTTAGTGGCGCGGATGTTGGTTCAAGCGGAGTTATTCCTGATAAAGTATTTTATATTGTCATCCATGCAGGACCAGCTGGAGAGTCTACTGGTGGAAGTAATATCTGGTCGCATCAATGGGAATTATCATCAGGTTCAGCATATACTGTTGGAAACACACAATTCTATACATATCTAACGGTTGGTGAGTTAAATCTGAAAGATTCAACAGGGAATGTAGTTGGTTCACCGGTTCCTATACTTTGTCATGAACTGGGGCATCATCTTGGAGCAAGTGATTTTTATGATAATAGCTCAACATCTTATCAGGGTGTAGGAAGATGGTCTATAATGTCAGGTGGTGTATGGCAAGGATATTATATTGGCGGGAACTCTTCAGTGGACACGACTTTCTGGGGAGTTGACTTTGATGGTTATCATAAGTGGCTTTTTGGTTGGCTTGATCCTGTTGAGCTGAACAATATCTCTACTACTGAAATAGAATTGCTGTCACTTTCTGATCTTTCACTAACAGATGCTTCAAGCAGATCAAAGATGCTTTATAAATATACACTTAACTCTGAAGGCACCGAGTATTATCTTTTTGAGAACAGATCAAATTCGGATTATGATGCAAAACTCTTTAATACCAAACCGATTGATAATGGTATGCTTATATATCATTTTGATGAGAACGTAAAGTTCTCAGGTGAGGAAGTATATTTAGATAATTTTGTTTATCATTATAATGATACTACACATCCGGCATGTTGGCTTGTCCGTGCCGATAATAATGCAAATTCTTATTGGGATGAAAATGATCTTTATCCAATTACAACAAATGATTCTTTTACACCTTCATCCACACCTTCGTCTTATTCCTACTTCTCAGATAACGCACCAATTATAAAGAACATTGCAAGAGGTGTTAGCAATATAACTTTTTCAATTGATAATAGTAAGAATTTTATTGCAGGTGTTGAAAGAACTCCTCTTGATCCTAATTCTGTTAGTATTATAACAAGACCAAATTTTAAGATAAAGACAGGGTCTCTGATAACCGGGAATCTTCGTTCAACACAGGAAGTGATAGCACTTTCTTTCGAACAGGTGGGAAGAGTTTATATTGAAAATGTCGATTTTTCAGCACTTGCTCCATCAGAGTATACTATAGAGGTAAGTGCAACGGATACAAGTGACACAGTTCATACAGAAGCGGCATGGATTGATTAGGAAAATCTGATTTATAGCAGACTTGTTGTAGCAAGAGATAATACCTTTGAAGAGTTCTCGCTGCATTCTCCACAAAATTATATAATATCAGAAAATAACATAGATTTATCAGAAGCTACGGTTCATAAGGATTATGAACTTATACCAACGGGAAATATCGAGATCGTACCTCATGCAGCAGGAAAGAAAGGTGTTTATATAAGGAATGGAGATAAATACGAGCTTTTAAGATCAATAACTTCAATAAATAAAACGACTGAGTTAATTGTTTTGACCGATAATGAGCTACCTAAAATAAATCAGATAGATGAGGATGTCTTTGAGATAACAGATAAGTATTCAGGAGTAAAAGATATTACAATAAAAGATGAAAACAATAAATATTATTCAGCCATACTTAAATCAGATAGACTTTATTTAGAAGAGACTCCTGAAAAAGAGTTTTTAATTACAGTTTTAGATTTTGCAGGAAATAAGTCTGTTGCAAGATTTTTACCGAAAAAAGCTGGAGAAAGATTTACAAGTGTCAACGTATTTCCTTGTCCTGCAGATTCATTTGTTGAGTTTGAACTAACTTTAAACGTTCCGACCTCAAAGTTATTAAAGATCTATGATAACAGCGGAAGACTTATCTATAAACAAAGATTAATGGCTGGAAACGATCATTTTATTTGGGACCTTACGGATAGAAGAGGTAATCCTGTTGCAAATGGTGTATATCATTATGAGATCGAGGCCGGAAGTGCTGCAGCGAGAGGTAAACTGGTGGTGCTTAGATGAGATATTATAGAAATATAATACTTTTATTTCTTTTAGTCTTTATGCTCACCGGTTGTGGTAGTGGAGGAGGAGATCCTCTACCTGATCCAACACCGCCGATTGGTGATTATACTATGAGCGGTTATATACTAAACAAGGATGAGACTGCAACTGAAATAAATAAAGTGTTTACTTGGTCTTCAAATCCTTCAAAATCGTTTGCGACTGATTCACAGGGTGCATATACTTTTGTTCATCCAGGTACGACTTATTATGATTCCTACATGTCGTTTACTTCAATAAGTGGTCTAAGATTTTCAGTATCGTGGGATTTTCAGGGAGTACCTGATTTTGATGCACCTTATATATATGTAATAAATTCAAAACCTTTTTCTGTTGATAGCAGTTTAAATGAACTTCAGAGACATGAACTTGTCGTACTTGCCGTTTATATAGAAAACAATGAGCTAACAACTGCTAAGAATCAGGTTGATAGTCTAATAACATCTACAGATACAACCTCTGAATATAGCAAATACCTTAGAATACTAAGAGATTATATACTGTTGAAACAGGATTTTGGCAACCTTTCTTCTGTTGTACCGGAAACTTATTTTTCACGTTTATATATTAGTAAAGATATGTATACATCAAGAGAATATTATGCAGGACTTTTATATGTTATGAAGATCTTATTATCAGATGATAGAAGCTTAAGATCACAATACTTTAGTGATTGTATAACCTTCCTGGAAAATATAAACGCAGATAATATTACATTTGTTGATAATAATGCTAAATTTCTTGGGCTGGAATCCGATGATATTAAAGCGCTACTTTTACTTGCATATATATTTGAAGAAGATCAAACTGGTATTGAAAAGTTCTCAGGATTTAATCCTTCTAATCAGAGTTCCTTTGCATATCAGATATTAAATCTCCTTCAAAATACCGGATATACAGGTAGGGAAAATAGTAATTGAACTATGAAATAATAAAAACACTCAATTCATTGGGAGTATAGCTATGTATAATAAGAATGTTTTGACAGTTGGAGAATCTGCTACAATTCTAGTTGCTGATATGGCAAGAGAATTAAGGGAACAGGGAAAAGATATTATTAGTTTTGCTGTTGGAGAGCCAGACTTTGATACTCCTAAAAGAATAAAAATGGCAGCAAGAGATGCTCTAAAACATGGGTTTACAAAGTATACTGATCTTAAAGTAATAAAAGTCCTTAGAGAGACAATTTGCGAAAAACTTTTAAAAGATAATCAGCTTGAATATACTGCAAATCAGATAATCGTCTCTAATGGAGCTAAACACGCACTTTTTAATTCTTTGTATGCTCTTGTTAATCCTGGAGATGAGGTTATTGTAATAACACCTGCCTGGGTATCATATTTTGAACAGATAAAACTCTTAGGTGGAATACCTGTTGTTGTTGAGAGTAAGAATGATTTTTCTATACCGCATGAAGATATAAAAAAGAGTATAACAAAGAAGACAAAGGCTATAATACTTAACTCTCCATGTAACCCAACTGGTTCAGTATATACTAAAGAAGAGATCACTAAACTTGCTTATCTAATACTTGAACATGATAATCTTTTTGTTATCTCAGATGAGATATATGAAAAGATAATCTATAAACCAAATACTCATTATTCTATTGCAGCTGTATGTCCGGAGATAAAAGAGAGGACTGTTGTCATAAATGGTTTTTCAAAAGCATATTCTATGACCGGTTGGAGAATGGGGTATTCAGCTTCAAATCTGGAGATCGCTAAACTTATCGCAAAAATACAATCACATATGACTTCCTGTCCAAATTCAATATCACAGTGGAGCTCTTTGACTGCACTTGATCTTTCTGAAAAAGAAGTACAGGAGATGATAGATATTTTTGAGATAAGGAAAAACATTATAAGAGATTATCTAAAAGAAAGACCAAAATTAAAATATGTTGAACCTAAAGGAGCTTTCTATTTCTTTATTGATTTTTCTGCTTATATAGGTGGAAAAGTAAAAAACTCAAATGAACTTTCAATGTATTTATTGAAAAATCATTACATAGCTTTGACATCTGGGAAGGCTTTCTTTAAAGAAAACTATTTAAGAATATCTTATGCTACCAATGAAGAAAAAATAAAAGAAGGACTTAAGAGATTAGACAAAGCTCTTGAAGAACTATCCTAGGGGGAATAATTGAAAGTAGTTTCATATGGTGCAACTGATACTGGAAGAGTAAGAAAAGAGAATCAGGATAATTATATTATACTTGAAAAACCTGAATACGGTTCTCTTCTTGGTGTCTTTGATGGAGTTGGTGGATGTGATGATGGTAAATTAGCTTCATCTCTTGCAGTTAAGACTTTGGAAGAATTATTCTTATCTGGTAGATTATTCAGTATAAACGATATTTTTACATTAAAGAAAAGTATGAGAAGTATTGCTTTGACTATAGATGAAAAAATAAATAAAGAAGCGACTTCTTTAAACAAGACTCTATCTACAACAGGTTCTATATTGTTTTTCTATAAGGAGATGTACTTTATTTCTCATGTAGGAGATTCAAAGATATTTCTTTACAGAGATGGAAGCCTATTCAAATTGACAAAAGATCATAACCTGGTTGAAAATGGTGTAAAGACGAATATTTTGACTCAGGTAATAGGGTCGGGTACAGAGATCTCACCTTATGTATCTTTTGAGAACTGTTTTGTAAGAGATAGATTTCTCATTTGTTCTGATGGTCTTACAAATCATTTGAGTGAACAGGATATTATTAATATATTTAACAAGGAACCTAATGTAGAGAACGCACTTCTTCTGATGATAGATAAGGCTAATCAGAGAGGTGGAAGTGATAATATAACGGGTATTATCACTGCAATCGACGACGACTCAGTAACAATAATAAATTGAATATACCTTTCAAGTAGCATTTATCGAACATATATTAATCGTCTTCAATTTCTATAAAAGCTCAAACCTCCTTGAATTAGCGGTGCTAGTCCTTCGTCGGTTATCGCTTATCTATAAGCTGAATACTTCATAATCTATTATTCAATAAACACTCCTTTAAAGGTATTAATGAAAAAGATTTTCAACCCTTTTCAAAGAAAAGCACATGAGCTTTAGCTCATCATCCTTTTTGCTATAGCAAAAATATTTTGGCTTCAGCCAAACATCTAATTGAAACAATTTAAACCATAACTTGAACTAATATCTATTGTTTCAATTAAATAAAGTGTCCACTGGTACATTAAAAGATTAAACCAACACTTTAATTATCCCGAAAAATATAAGGAAACAGCCATTTTATATATGAGAGGGAGATATGAAT